>CAYMYD010000147.1:0-6295 GCA_964394535.1 uncultured Propionivibrio sp.
GTAGCCTCGCTCAAGCAGCTTCTCCGATCAGGAAAACTCGACCTGATCGTGGGAACGCAAAGCGCCTCGGAAGAAGGCTTTGTTTCAAAACTGCTCATGGAAGACGTCATCGTTGCAGCGGCCAATTCCAATCACGAAATATTTCAGGGAACGCCAAGGCTCTCCGATCTCACCCGATATCGCTGGGCTTTACAGCCGCCTGGCGCGCCAACACGCGACTGGCTGGACAACACCTTCACACGGCATCACCTACCCCGCCCTCAGGTACTGGTCGAGAGTTCAATGCTCTTATCCCTGCCGAATCTGATCGCTGAAACGGGATTGCTGAGCTTTATCTCACGCTTGCATCTTGAATCATCAAATCAGGATCTACGCCTGAAAGAAATCCCCATTGCGGAAACCAACATGCGCCGTCGTCTTGTCGTCACCTATGGAGAAAACAGCTATCTGCCCCCGGCGGCGCGGCGCCTGATCGAACTTTTGACTCATACGGAAGAATCTCAAGCCCTGGTTTGAAGGGGGGCACGGTCGAACGTCGAGTTGAGGATGTCTAGATACCTACCATGTGTGCGACCAGTTCCGTTTTGCCCCTGATGAAGGACCATGAAGACGAAAGTCAACGCGGCATGGACAGCTTCGTGAGCGGATACAAAGCTCCGACTTTTCCACGCCAGATAAGTGATTTTGCTGCTGCTGAACAACAGAATGACGAACCATCCGGTAATCGTGGCATGGCAACCGTGCTATTTTTCTTCTTTCTGATTCGTGTTTTCGTGCAGCAGGTCGTTGTTGTGCTGACCCAACATCGGGGCCGAGAAAGGGAGAGGGCCGGGTGTGCGTCCGAATTTGACGGGTTTGTGAAAGCCACGGTAAGGTCCAATCTTGGGGTGCTGGAAGGTGTGGATCATTCCTTCGGCCAGCACCTGTTCGTGCTCAAACATATCCTCGACGCTGCGGGTCGCAGCACAAGGAACGTCCTGGCCGAATAATTTTTCCCATTCAAGCGCACTGCGCGCTTTTAGCGCTTCGTGCAGGCGGGGCACAATGACATTGATTTCCTGGGCGCGTTTTTTCACGCTGTCGTAACGCTCGTCGTTCAGGAATTCCGTCATGCCGGTTTTCTCGCACAATGATTTCCAGAAATGCGGGGTGTTTGCCGAGAGATAGAGATAACCTTCGCCGGTCGGATGGATGCCGGTGACACCGCCGGAACGCATGTCGCGTTCCAGTTCGCGTGGTTCGTTGTCGGCCCAGACCAGGCGGGTCGATTGCATGGCCAGCGCGCTGCCGAGCAGTGAAACGCCGACGTATTGCCCTTCACCGCTGCGTTCACGCTCGTACAGTGCTGCACCGATGGCGGAGGAGAGCAGGGCGGCTGCATAAAAATCGACAACCGAACCATAAAGAATTTCCGGTGGCCCGCCGCGTTTCCCTTGCATGGCACACATTCCGGACATTGTTTGCAATACCTGGTCGTAACCGGCGTTATCGCGCAGCGGGCCGGAATCGCCATAGCCGGTCAAGGCGCAGTAGATCAGGCGGGGATTGACAGACTTCAGTTGTTCGTAAGAGATTCCCAGGCGCGGCGGTACGTTCGGGCGGAAGTTGTGCACCAGGGCGTCGGCTTTCTTTGCCAGTTCAAACAGGGCGTCTTTTCCCTGCTGTTCTTTCAGGTCCAGTACCAGACCGAGTTTGCTGCGATTGACGCCCAGAAAGGCACGGCTTTCCGCTTCCAGTGTTGATGGATAGCGCCGGAGATTGTCTCCATCCGGTGGCTCGATCTTGATCACGTCGGCGCCCATGTCAGCCAGCAGGCTGCACCCGTAGGGGCCGGCAATATAGGCGCTCAGGTCAAGGACGAGGATGCCGCTCAAGGGGCCTTTCGGCCCACGACGCTGGGGCCGTTCATGCAGTAGTGAAGATGGCCTGTTCATGAGGAATCTCCGGAAAGTCAGGGTTGTTGAAAGCTGGCGGCATTTAGCAGGCCAAGCTGCTGGGCCTGAGCGACGACGCTCCGGGCGCGGCGAATGAAAGGTTCGTCAATCATCCTGCCGTCAACGACATAGGCACCCAGGCCATCGGCTCTGGCATTTTCGATGGATGCCACGACTTTCAGGGCATGGGCGATTTCTGTTTCGGAGGGCTGGAAAACCGCATTGGCCACGGCGACCTGGCTTGGGTGGATACAGCTTTTACCAATGAAACCGTAGTCACGGGCACGGGTGGCTTCAACGCGGAAGCCTTCCATGTCCTTGATGTTCGCGTAGGCCGAATCACACACGAATATTCCGGCCTCACCAGCCGCCATACGTACCTTGAACATCGTTGCTTTAACGGCAGCAATATTGCTGCGGGAAATGGCCAGTGGTCCGAACAGATCCTCAAATCCGATCTGCAAGCCGGCAACTCTGGCGTGGGCAGTCGCCAGATCGTAAGCGATCCGCAGCGCGGCTGCGGTTTCGATGTTGAGTAACAGGCTGGTTGGTTTTTGCAGTCCTTTTTCTGCCTCAATGGCGGCCATGACTGCCGCAACCTGTTGTACTTCCTGGGCAGAATCAGGTTTGGGCAGATTGACCAGATCAACACGCGGCGTCAGTACGGCTTCAAGGTCTGCCCGGAAGTGTTTTGTGCTGGCCGCATTGATTCGCACAATGAAGGCTTTTCTGCTTTGCAGAGCCTCCGGCGAGAACAGAAAAGCACGCAGATTTTCCCGCGCCTCCGCCTTGCGCGATTCGATGACAGCGTCTTCAAGATCGAAGGAAAGAGCATCCGCTTCGCTAGCCAGGGCTTTCGGGAACAACTCGGGGCGGGATGCAGGAACAAAGAGTTTGCTGCGCATGGAATGAGCCCTTTCTGCAATGTTCTGATCTTCAGTATCGGAAAAACAATAAAAAAGATAAAGCAGTGTTGAATGCCATTAAAAGATAGGTAAACTATCTTCTATGAAGCTGGTTTTTCTTCAAACCTTCCTGTTGACGGTGGACACTGGTTCCATGGCCGAAGCGGCCAGAAGACTGGATATGACGGCGGCAGCAGTTGCCCAGCAACTGCGCAGTCTGGAAAATGACATCGGTGCCAGGCTCGTGCGCCGGGTTGGTAAAACGGTTCGCCCTACCGATGCCGGACATCGCATCATTGAGCGGGCGCGGGCGCTCGTGCATGACGCGGCGCACATGAAAGCACTGGCGAATCTGGAGGATACAAGTGGTGAACTCAGGATTGGTGCGATCAATACCGCCATGAGTTTTCTGATTCCCGAGGCGCTTGCCTGCCTGATCGCTTCCTTTCCCGATCTGAGGTTCCATATCCGCTCGGCTTTGTCAGCGGAATTGTTCGATTCTGTTCAACGTGGCGAACTTGATGCGGCGGTTTGCCTGCATCCCCAGTTTGTCCTGCCCAAGACCTTCTGCTGGGAGCTATTGCGCGAGGAGGCGCTCGTGGCGCTGGTGCCGCCGGAACTGGCGGATTGCGATCCGCATGAGTTGTTGCGGACAAAACCCTTTATCCGTTATGACCGGAATCAGTGGGGGGGGCAGCAGGTTGACCGTTATCTGAAGTCTGTCGGCATTGTGCCGCGGGAACGTGTTGAATCGAGTCAGTTGACGGCCATCGCCACGCTGGTTGCACGAGGACTGGGGGTTGCGCTCATTCCCGATGTGGTCATGCCGGATTCCCTCCGGTTAAAAACGGCGACCTTACCGCTGTCGGCGCCTCACAAACCGCGCCAGTTTGGTGTGTTATGGCAAAGGTCATCAATGCAGGAGCGTCTGATCAAACGCTTTGTCGATCAGCTTCAGGCCTTGTCAATACCTTTCCCCAAGCAGGGTTTGGCTGGTCGCACGGAGTAATACGCGATTGCCGGTGTTATCATTTGCGCCCTGTAGAAGAAGGCGAGATTATGGAAAAACACAAACTACAAGGCCGCCCGGAACTTCCGGCGTTTTTGGGCGATTTGTCGGCGGTTCGCTTGCTCGTTGTGGGTGACGTGATGCTGGACCGTTACTGGTTTGGCGATGTTTCACGCATTTCTCCGGAAGCGCCGGTGCCGGTGGTCAAGGTCGAGCGTTGCGAGGAGCGGCCTGGCGGTGCGGCCAACGTGGCGCGCAACGCGGCGGCACTGGGCGCAAGAGTTTCCCTGCTGGCGCTGGTTGGCGGCGATGAGCCGGGCGTGCAGCTCAAACGCCTGATGGACGAGGAGGGGGTCGAAGCCTCTCTGCACGTCGATGCGGCGATCAGCACGACAGTCAAACTGCGTGTCATCGGTCGGCAGCAGCAGTTGCTGCGGATCGATTTTGAGACTTCTCCGTCGCGCGATGCCTTGCTTGCCAAACTGTCGGAATTCCAGCGGCGTTTGCCGGAATTCGATGCGGTGCTGCTCTCCGATTACGGCAAGGGTGGGCTGACGCATATCGCCGAAATGATCCGCCTCGCGCGAGCGGCCGGGAAAATCGTGTTGGTCGATCCGAAGGGGGACGATTATTCGGGTTATGCCGGGGCGACGGTGATTACGCCCAATCGCGCCGAATTGCGCGATGTGGTTGGTCGCTGGAAGGACGAGGCCGATCTGGAAGCCCGTGCCACCGTCTTGCGCAAGCAACTTGATCTGACGGCACTGCTGGTGACGCGCAGTGAGGAAGGCATGTCGTTGTTCCGTGACGAGGGAACGTTGCACGAAAAAACCGTGGCGCGCGAGGTGTATGACGTCTCCGGTGCCGGTGATACGGTCATTGCCACGCTGGGCGTGATGCTGGCACACGGGGCGGATTGGGAGCGGGCCATTCATGTGGCCAATCTCGCCGCCGGCGTCGTGGTCGGCAAACTCGGTACGGCAGTATGTACGCGGCAGGAGCTGGACGCAGCGCTTGCGGGCGAAAAGACGTAATTTTCACCTTTTACTCAACAAGGAATTCTCATGTACACCATCGTTACCGGCGCGGCCGGATTCATCGGTTCGAACATCGTCAAGGCGCTCAATGACCGGGGCGAAAAGAACATCATCGCTGTTGATAACCTGAAGCGGGCGGATAAATTCAGGAATCTGGTCGATTGTGAAATCGCCGATTATCTGGACAAGGAGGATTTTCTCGACCGCCTGCTGGCCGGCGATTTCGACGGTGACGTGCAGGCGATTTTCCACGAAGGCGCCTGCTCCGACACCATGGAGACCGATGGCCGCTACATGATGGAAAACAACTTCCGTTATTCGCAGGACATGCTCGACTGGTGTCTCGATCAGGAGGTGCAGTTCCTGTACGCTTCCAGCGCGGCAACCTATGGCGCGAGTCCTGAGTTCCGCGAAGAGCGTGCTTGCGAAGCGCCGCTCAACGTTTATGGTTATTCCAAGTTCCTCTTTGACCAGATCGTGCGCCAGCGTTTGCCGCAGGCGATGTCACAGGTGGTCGGATTCCGCTACTTCAACGTCTATGGCCCGCGGGAATCGCACAAAGGGCGCATGGCATCGGTGGCTTTTCATCATTACAACCAGTTCCGTGCTGACGGTAAGGTACGGCTTTTCGAGGGCTGCGACGGTTACGCCAATGGCGAACAGAAGCGCGATTTCGTCTATGTCGGCGATGTGGCCAAGGTCAATCTGTACTTTCTCGACCATCCTGAAAAATCGGGCATCTTCAATCTGGGTACGGGGCGGGCGCAGAGTTTCAACGAACTGGCGGCGGCCAACGTCAATAGCTGCCGTGCTCTGAGCGGCGCGGCGAAGGAATCGCTGGACGCCCTGCGTCAGCAAGGCTTCATCGAATACATTCCCTTCCCGGAGGCCTTGAAAGGCAAATATCAGAGCTTCACCCAGGCCGATCTTTCCTGTCTGCGTGCGGCAGGTTATGACGCGCCTTTCGCCAGTGTCGAAGAAGGCGTGGCGCAGTATGTACAGTGGCTGGATGCCTGCAACGGGCTGCGGTGAGCGCCGGGTTTTTATTCCTCATACTTCTCTCTTCACGCCTCGCTGACTCAAAATGCTCCCTACCCTTGTCTTTGATATTGAAACCATTCCCGACGTGACCGGCCTGCGCCGGCTGCACGCAGCCGATCCGGCGCTTTCCGATGCGGAACTGGTTGAAATGGTTTTTCAGCAGCGCCGGGCGCAGAACGGCAGCGATTTCTTGCCGTTGCACCTGCAACGGGTTGCAGTGATTTCTTGCGTTCTGCGTACTTCCCGCGATTTCCGGGTGTGGTCACTGGCCGAGCCGGAGCAGGGTGAGGCGGAAATCATTCAACGTTTCTTTGACGGCATCGAAAAGTTCACGCCGCAACTCGTTTCCTGGAATGGCGGTGGTTTTGA
>CAYMYD010000148.1:0-6287 GCA_964394535.1 uncultured Propionivibrio sp.
CGCAGGGTGTCGCGCAGCTTGGCGTCGAGCGCGGTCAGCGGTTCGTCGAGCAGGAGCGCCCGCGGACGCACGGCCAGCGCGCGGGCAAGGGCCACGCGCTGCCGCTGACCGCCGGAAAGCTGATCAATCTGCCGGTCGGCGAGGGCCTCGATTCGCATCAGTGCGAGCATTTCGCCGACGCGGGTACGCTGGGCGGCCGGGGTTTCCTTGCGCAGGCGCAGGCCGTAGCCGATGTTCTCGGCGACGCTCATGTTGGGAAAGAGCGCGTAGGACTGGAAGACCATGCCGACGTTGCGCTGTTCGATCGGCAAAGCGGTGACATCCACGCCATCAAACAGCACACGGCCCCCGGCGTCCGGCATTTCCAGTCCGGCAATCATGCGCAGGGTCGTTGTCTTGCCACAGCCGGAAGGGCCAAGCAGCACCACGGTTTCTCCGGCATGGATGGAAAGATCCAGCGGATACAGGGCTTGTGTGCCGTCCGGGAAGGTTTTGGCGCACTGTTTAAGTTCAATGGACAGGGCCTTGATCGGTGAGTCAGTCATCATTCGTCCGGGAGAAAGCGTTTGCGGCGGGGTTTGGCAAAGAATTGCAGGCCAAGCAGCAAGGGGGTGATCATCAGGAAAAACATTAGCGTGTAGGCGCTGCCGACTTCCAGGCGCAGCGAGGCATAGGCATCGGCCAGGCCCACCGGCAGGGTTTTGGTCATCGGTGTATGCAGAAGCCAGGTCATGTTGAATTCGCCCATCGACAGCGTGACCACCATCAGCGCACCGGCCAGAATGCCGTTACGGCAGTTGGGCAGCACGATGTGGAAAAAGCGCTGCCAGAACCCGGCGCCCAGTGAAGCCGCGCCTTCTTCCAGCGTTTTGAGGTCGATGACGCTGAGCACGGCGAGTACCGAGCGCACCATGAAGGGCAGGGTGAAGAGCACGTGCCCGACCAGGATGAAGGCCGACGACGTGCGAAAGCCGGAGAGGCTGCCGTAGGTGACAATCAGCGCCAGCGCCGTGGCCAGGCCCGGCACGGCGACGGGCATGACCAGCAATTCTTCGACGGCACGCCCGAAACGGTTGCGTGATCGGGCCAGCAAATAGGCCGTCGGCACGCCAAGCAGCAGTGTCACCGCGAGACAGGCCAGCGACAGCCCGATGGAGAGAAACAGGGTTTGCCGGTAGCCGTCCCAGACCTCCATCAACCAACGTGTGGTCAGGCCGCTGGACAGGCCGACAAAGTAATTGGCGGTGATCCCGGCCAGGATTGACAGCACCACCGGCACGACGAGGAAGGCGCAGATCAGGAAGGTAAAGCCCAGTTGCGCGGCAAAGAGGAGTTTTGAGTTGGTGTTGTTCATTTCAACCTGCCGCCGCCACGCTCGAACCAGCGGCGGTACGTGCCATGGCCAGCGCCAGCCAGGTAACGGCACCGAGGACGAAACTCAGGGCCGCCGCCATGGCGATATTGGCCGAGAGGGTGAATTCGGTGTAAATGACCATCGGCAGCACGTCGATGCGTGCGGCCAGGGTGAAGGCCGTGCCGAAAGCGCCGACCGCAGTGGCGAAACAGATTGCCCCCGCCGAAATGAAGGCCGGTTTCAGGCCCGGAATGATGATGTCCAGCACCACTCGCCACGGGCTTGCACCGAGCGAACGGGCGGCTTCTTCGAGCTTTGGATCGAGTTTTTCGGTCGCGGCCATGACTGTCAGAATGACGCGCGGAATCGAGAAATACACGTAGCCCATGAACAGTCCGGCCAGCGAATAGGCAAACACCAGGCGTTCCGCGCCAAACATCAGGAAAATGTCGCCGATCAGGCCCTGCCGTCCGGCCAGCATGATCACCATGAAACCGACCACGACGCCGGGGAAAGCCAGAGGCAGGGTCATCATCGACACCAGCAGCGACTTGCCGGGGAACTGGTGACGTTGCAGAAAGACGCCGCAGATGCCGCTGATGATCAGGGTCGCCAAGGTCGTGGCGATGGAAACACCCAGGGTTTCAAACAGCGCCCCGCGATAATTGGGGTCGGTAAAAATGGCGAAATAAGCCATCCAGCCCAGTTTGCCTTCGCCGCCCATGAAGAACAGGCGCAACATCGGCAACAAAAAGAAAGCCAGAAAAAACGCCCCTGCCGGCAACAGCATGAACAGCAGGGGCGCGTCCTTACGGGTCAGGGCGTGAGACATGAAAACTTACTTCACTTCGTTCTTGAAGCGCTCGACGATCATGTTTTGCGCGGCACCGAGTTTTTTCAGATCAACCGGTTTGGCACGGGCGTAGTCAGCGTCGGGGAGGAATTTCTTTTTCGCTTCGGCGGACATCTTGTCGGCAAATACCGGGCGCAAGAAGGCGTTACCCCACATCGTCTGGCTTTCGTCGGAAAGGACGAAGTCGAGCACCTTCTTGCCGTTTTCCGCGTGCGGTGCGTTCTTGGCCAGGCCCATCACATAGGGTTGCACCACCGAACCTTCCTTGGGGATCACGAAGGCGACCGGCGCGTTATCCTTGTACATGCCGCGATAGGCGTTGAAATCGTAGTCGAGCAGGATCGGAATTTCGCCGGAAATCACCCGTGCGTAGGAGGTCTGCTTCGGCACGATCGGCTGGTTTTTCTGCAATTCCTTGAAGAATTTGATCGCCGGGTCGAGGTTCTCGTAAGTGCCGCCCAGCGCCAGATTGATCGCCATGACCCCGAGCTGGCCGACCGCCGCCGAGGTCGGGTCAAGGTAGCCAACCATGCCCTTGTATTCGGGCTTCAGCAGATCGGCCCAACTGGCGGGCAGCGGCTTTTTGCCGAGCGCGGCCTTGTTGATGAAGAGTCCCAGCGTGCCGGAGTGGATGGTGAACCATTGCCCGTCCGGGTCTTTCAGTTCCGCAGGGATTTTCTCCCAGCCCTTGGGTTTGTAGGCGGTCAGAATCCCGGCAGTTTTCGCCGTGTCGGCCGAAATGCCGCCCAGATAGGTTACGTCGGCGACCGGGTTGGCCTTTTCGGCGATCATCGCGGCAATCGACTGACCGGAGTTCTTGTTGTCCGGCGGTACCTGAATGTTCAGGCGGCTCTGGATCACCTTCAACTGACTGCCCCAGTCGGCCCATTCCGGCGGGCAGTTGTAGCAGATGGCGGTTTCGGCAGCCTGCACCGTGATCGGTGAGAGCAGGGCGGCAGCCCCCAGCGCCACGGCACCGGTCAGGGACTTCAAACGTAACAAGGTCTTCACATCAATCTCCCGATTCTGAAATAAAAAAATCCGAACGGCGGAAGATACGTGGCGATTGCTACAGAAAGATGACAGGCGCCGGTTTGCGAGCGAATGAACTTTTTTTTGTGGCGCCTGACTAAGAATTAGTGTTTGCTTATATAATGATTTCCACTTTTAACTGAAGGAGTTTCTCATGCTGCGTTTCGATATTGCCCCGGTGGATTCCAATGCTTACCGTCTGGTGGCGACAGTGAATTTCTCGCTGGCAGCGGTTTATCTGTTTACGCCTTATCAATGGGTCGCCCTGATCGTGATGCTGGGCGGCATCATTCGCGGCTTTGTTTCGCCGCACAAGTGCCTCTCTTACCTCGTGTTCCAGAAGATCACGGCGAAACTGGGCTGGGTGAAGAAGGTCAATGCCGGGTCCAAGATGTTTGCCGACAAGATTGCGGCCGTCGCGGGTCTGGCGATGACGGTGACCTGGTTGCTGGGTTCCTCGGTGGGGCAGATTCCTGCGGGGGCGATCCTGATTTTCGCTTTCCTTGATCTCTCGACCGGCTTTTGCGCGGCCTGCTGGGCCTATGCGGCCTGGTACCGTTTCCGTAGCGGTGACGCACAGGCCTGAAAATCGGGGCCGTAAAATAACATCAGGGGCAGGCTTGTGAAAGCCTGCCCCTGATTTTTTTGCTGCCTTTTATTTGGGCTGTTCGGACGGCAATTCCAGCGGTGGTGGGGTGCTGTAGTCGTAGTCGGGAACTTCGATCTTGATTGTATCCAGATCGACGGCAACGGTTTTGTCCAGCCCGAAGGTGACCATCTGCGGGAACACGATGATCAGCCCGACCATCAGGATCTGGATGAGCACGAAGGGAATCGCGCCCCAGTAGATCTCGCTGGTCTTGACCGTGGGCGGGGCCACCGAACGCAGGAAGAACAGCGAGAAGCCGAAGGGCGGGTGCAGGAAGGAGGTCTGCATGTTGATGCCGAGCAGCACGCCGAACCAGATCAGGTCAATGCCCATTTTGTCGGCGACCGGGGCGAGCAAGGGCACGATGATGAACGAGAGTTCAAAGTAGTCGAGGAAGAAGGCCAGGACGAAAATCAGCAGGTTGACCACCAGCAGGAAACCCATCTGACCACCGGGCAGGCTGACCAGCAGGTGTTCGACCCACAGATGCCCGTCAACGGCGTAGAAGGTCAGCGAGAAAACCCGAGCGCCGATCAGGATGAACAGTACGAAGGTGGTCAGCTTGGTGGTGCTCTCCATCGCCTGTTTGAGCAGTTTCATGCTCAGGCGCTTACGCAGGAGTGCCATGCATAGCGCGCCGGTGGCGCCCATGGCGCCCCCCTCGGTCGGCGTGGCGACGCCGAGGAAGATGGTGCCGAGCACCAGAAAAATCAGTCCCAGCGGCGGAATCAGCACGAAGGTGACTTTTTCAGCCATCGCCGAGAGCAGCCCCAACTTCATGACGCGGTTGATCATGGCGATGACGAAAGGCACGCCGATACCGACGACAATGCTGACGATGATGACTTCGTCCAGGTGGGCGTCAGCCGGGCGGGTTTTGGCGAAGGCGATACCGCTGGCGAAGGCGATGATCGCCAGCACGATCAGCGATTTGCCGCCGGAACTGCCGTCCGGTTCGCGGAAGGTGCGCGCTTCCGGTGGCAGGGCCGGAACCCATTTCGGCCGGAAGAAGGAAAGCGTGACGACATAGCAGATATACAGGCCGGTGAGCACGAAGCCGGGGATGAACGCGCCCTTGTACATGTCGCCGACCGAGCGACCAAGCTGGTCGGCCATGACGATCAACACCAGCGAGGGCGGAATGATCTGCGCCAGGGTGCCGGAGGCAGCGATGACGCCAGCGGCCAGTCGCTTGTCGTAGCCGTAACGCAGCATGATCGGCAGCGAGATGAGCCCCATCGAGATGACCGAGGCGGCGACCACGCCGGTGGTCGCGGCGAGCATGGCACCGACGATGATCACCGCGTAGGCCAGACCGCCGCGCACCGGGCCGAACAGCTGGCCGATGGTGTCGAGCAGGTCTTCAGCCATGCCCGAACGTTCTAGAATCAGCCCCATGAAGGTGAAGAAGGGAACGGCGAGCAGGGTTTCGTTGGCCATCACGCTGAAAATGCGGTCCGGCATGGCCTGGAAGATTTGCGGCCCGATGAGCCCCAGTTCGATGCCGAGCAGGCCGAAGACGACGCCGTTGGCGGCAAGGGCAAAGGCCACCGGAAAACCGACCAGCAGGAAGAAGATCATCGAGATGAAGATGATCGGAGCCATGTTGGCGATGATGAACTCGGTCATGACGCCTCTCCCTTCTGTGCCTTGATCGCCTGCGCCAGTTCTTCTTCAGCGCTGGGCACATTGAGCCGTTCCATCGGGTTGGCGCATAGACCCATGAGGAAGCCGACGCGCTTGATCAACTCGGAAATGGCTTGCAGGATGAGCAGGAAGAAACCGACAGGAATCATCAGCCGGGCCGGCCAGACGATCAGGCCGCCGGCACTGTTGGACATTTCCTGGCTCTCGAAGGCATGCATGAAGACCGGCCAGGAGAGCAGCATGATGACCAGCGCCATCGGCATCAAAAAGAACAGGATGCCGAAAATGTCGATCCATACCTGTCCGCGTTTGGAGAATTTGCTCGAAATCAGGTCAATGCGTACGTGCTCGTTGCGCAACAGGGTGTATCCGGAGCTGAACAGAAAGATCACGCCAAAGAGATACCACTGGATTTCCAGGAAGGCGTTCGAGCTGTAGTGAATGGTGTAACGCATGATCGCGTTGGCCGCACTGACCAGCACGACGATCAGAACCAGCCAGAGTACGGCTTTGCCGATGCGTTCGGTTAACGCGTCAATCAGACGCGAAAGTTTGAGAAGGGCGTTCACGATAACCTCGGGGAGGGACAGAATTGTCTTTTTGCTATGCTCCGGATGAGGACGGGCCGAAGGTCGGGTTAACCTGGCCGTTTCATCCCAGAGCAACCGGGGTGTCGTGCACGACGTGCTCTGAAAAGCAAGCGGCGGATTATCTCACGTTTTTTTGTCCGATTGGTAATGAATGTATAAACT
>CAYMYD010000149.1:0-6271 GCA_964394535.1 uncultured Propionivibrio sp.
CATCCTAGGCGCTATCGCGCATCGCCCTCTGGAAACGGAGGGCGTGGATTGAAACAAAAGCGCAACATCCCCCCGGCTTGCCGGGAGCTGCATCGCCCTCTGGAAACGGAGGGCGTGGATTGAAACACGTCGGTGATGACAGTACGGATGCCACGGCGACGCATCGCCCTCTGGAAACGGAGGGCGTGGATTGAAACTCACGAAGCCGCCAATGGACGAAGAAAAGCCCATCGCATCGCCCTCTGGAAACGGAGGGCGTGGATTGAAACAAAAGATACGTTATGGCTCTCCTTGGGGGAAACAGCATCGCCCTCTGGAAACGGAGGGCGTGGATTGAAACATTGACGCTGTGGGCATCATCCTAGGCGCTATCGCGCATCGCCCTCTGGAAACGGAGGGCGTGGATTGAAACCACGTTATCGGCTCTCCTGCGGCTCCTGTGCCTGGCATCGCCCTCTGGAAACGGAGGGCGTGGATTGAAACGTCCTGAATCTGCGCCCCAAGGTGTGACGATCCCGCATCGCCCTCTGGAAACGGAGGGCGTGGATTGAAACCGTACAAGCTGTACGCCGGAATGCGACACGCAGAGCATCGCCCTCTGGAAACGGAGGGCGTGGATTGAAACCTTGTTCTTGCCTGCCTTGCTGCGATAGCCATCCGGCATCGCCCTCTGGAAACGGAGGGCGTGGATTGAAACTTGCCCAGGGAAAGCGCATTCGGGTCGATCCCCTGCATCGCCCTCTGGAAACGGAGGGCGTGGATTGAAACCCTGTAAGGAAGGTTAAGAAGTCAGCGTAAACGCTGCATCGCCCTCTGGAAACGGAGGGCGTGGATTGAAACGTCGCGCCTTGGCCGCTCTTGGCCAGCCAGTGATGCATCGCCCTCTGGAAACGGAGGGCGTGGATTGAAACCTTGCCAAGGCAGCCAATGGCGGTGCCTGTGCCGCATCGCCCTCTGGAAACGGAGGGCGTGGATTGAAACAACATACTTGGTATCAAACAACGTCATGACATCGAGCATCGCCCTCTGGAAACGGAGGGCGTGGATTGAAACGCCAGCAGGGATGTGACCACACCCCTAAGCCTGGCATCGCCCTCTGGAAACGGAGGGCGTGGATTGAAACCGCATCGCCGTCATGATCTCGGCGTCGGTGTAGCCGCATCGCCCTCTGGAAACGGAGGGCGTGGATTGAAACCAGCCTGTGCGCGCACAAAGAAAAGATCGGTCGGCGCATCGCCCTCTGGAAACGGAGGGCGTGGATTGAAACCTGAGAGAGAAAAACCGGCGTACCGTCTGCCTGGCGCATCGCCCTCTGGAAACGGAGGGCGTGGATTGAAACATGGAATCAAGCCGATTCCACGGCATTCCTGCGGCATCGCCCTCTGGAAACGGAGGGCGTGGATTGAAACCAGCCGCCGCATAAACTCCGGCACGTCACGCAACGCATCGCCCTCTGGAAACGGAGGGCGTGGGCTGAAACGGTTAAATGCTATCTGTGTTGCCGTTTATTGTCGAAATCTGGCACGTTTTTTCTGGTAGCGACTCTCGCCCCGGACATGCCGCCGGTCTGGCGGCAAGGGCAACGGAACTCGCCCGATCAGTTGCTGCCTATAGCAGAGTCTCTGGCCGCCTTACGTTTTTTGCCACTGGCAAGTGTTCTGGAAAGCACGACAGCCAACGCCCGGAAGATCATGACAAGCTGCTAGAACGTGCTGCCGGAATGGTTTTTTCGGGCAAAATTTGCTCGAAAGTCGAAAAAACGCCATAATTGAAAGGGTCTTTTGTAACGTTTTTTGCTTGAGGTAATTTCGCTGGTGGAAACACAAAATTCGCATATGCGAGAAAGGGTTTAGCGTGGAAAGCTATAAGGCAGATGTAATCATCGTGGGAGGAGGAGGGTCCGGTTTGCGTGCGGCGATTGCCGTGGCAGAAGCTGATCCTTCGCTGAAGATTGCACTGGTATCGAAGGTCTATCCGATGCGTAGCCATACGGTCGCCGCCGAAGGCGGTGCCGCAGGGGTCAAACGTCCGGATGACAGCCTCGACTACCACTTTCACGATACGGTGGGCGGCGGTGACTGGCTCTGTGAGCAGGATGTCGTCGAATACTTCGTCAAACAGGCCCCGATCGAGCTGACCCAGCTCGAACACTGGGGTTGTCCGTGGAGCCGGACACCGGAAGGCAAGGTCAACGTGCGCCCCTTCGGCGGCATGAAGATCGAACGCACCTGGTTTGCGGCAGACAAGAGCGGTTTCCATATCCTGCACACCCTCTTCCAGACCTCGATCAAGTACCCGTCGATCAAGCGTTTCGACGAATACTTCTGCGTCGACATCCTGGAAGACAGCGGTCATTGCCGTGGTGTTGTCGCCATTGAAATGGGCACCGGCGAATTCATCATGATCGAAGGCAAGGCCGTCATCATGGCCACCGGCGGAGCCGGCCGGATCTTCCGCGAAAGCACCCTGGGCGGCATCGTTACCGCTGACGCACAAGGCGCCGTCTTCCGCCATGGCGTGGCCCTGCGCGACATGGAATTCGTACAGTATCACCCGACCTGCATGCCGATCACCGGCCTCCTCTTTACCGAAGCCTGCCGGGGTGAAGGCGGCTATCTGGTGAACAAGGACGGCTATCGCTACCTGCAAGACTACGGTCTTGGCCCCCTGAGCGACAAACCGAAGAACAAATACATGGAACTGGGGCCGCGTGACCGGCTCTCGCAGGCCTTCTACTTCGAAATGACCAAGGGACGTGTTTTTGACGACCCGGTGCTGGGCAAACACGTACACCTTGACCTGCGCCACCTCGGCAAGGCCTACCTGCTCGAACGTCTGCCGCTGATCTACGAAATGGCCGAAACCTTCATGGGCATCGACCCGGCCACCCAGCCGATCCCGGTACGCCCGGCCGTCCATTACACGATGGGCGGCATTATGACCGACAACAAGTGCGAAACCTCGCTCAAAGGCATGTACGCCATCGGCGAATGCTCCAGCGTCGGCATCCACGGTGCCAATCGTCTGGGCTCCAACTCGCTCACCGAACTGCTCGTGTTCGGCAAGCAGGCAGGTGACGGTGCGGCGGATACCGCCCGCTCGGTCTTGCCGCCGTGCAGCAGCGACACCCTGATGAAACAGGCAAAAGCCGTCCAGCAGCGGGTTCTGGCGTTCAAGACCAAGAGCGGCACGGAACGCATTGCCCAAATCCGCAAGGAAATGGTGCAGAGCATGGAAGACGGTTGCGGCATCTACCGCATGCACGATTCGATGCAGGCCACCTGCGACAAACTGGCCGAACTGCGCGAGCGTTTCGCCAACATCGAACTGGACGACAAGTCGAACCTGTGGAATACCGAATGGCTCTCGGCCATCGAACTGGATTACCAGCTGGATGTTGCCCAAACCATCGTGCATTCGGCGATCAACCGCAAGGAATCGCGCGGCGCGCACCAGCGTCTGGACGGTTACGAACAGCGCGACGACGTCAACTTCCTCAAGCACTCCGAAGCCTACTATGTGCCGGGCAGTGCGCCACGAATCGCTTATGGCGAGGTCAAGATCACCAAGTCCCAACCGGCTGCACGTGTTTACGGCGCGGCAGGTGAAAAGGCCGACGCGGAAAGGAAAGCTTCCCATGTCTGAAACCCAGAAAATCATTGAAATCGAGGTGCTGCGCTATCTGCCGGAAAGCGACAGCGTCCCCCATGCCGAGGTGTACAAGGTTCCCTTTACCGACGACATGTCGGTGCTGCAGGGAGTGCAATACATCAAGGACAACCTGGACGGCTCGCTCACCTATCGCTGGTCCTGCCGGATGGCGATCTGCGGCAGTTGCGGGATGATGATCAACGGCATCCCCAAGCTGTCGTGCGAAACCTTCATCCGCGACTATTACCCGAACCGCATCACCGTCGAAGCGCTGGCGCATTTCCCGATCGAGAAGGACCTGGTTTCCGACCTCTCCGGCTTTATCGAAAAACTGGAAAGCGTCCAGCCCTACATCATCCCGAAGGAGCCGCGCAGCATCGAACAGGGCGAATACCTCCAGACGCCGAAGCAGGTGGCCGACTACATGCAGTTCACCTCCTGCATCAACTGTCTGCTGTGCTACGCCGCCTGTCCGCAGGTGGGGCTGACGCCTGACTTCATCGGCCCGGCGGCCATCGCCCTGGCGCACCGCTACAACATGGATTCGCGTGACGGTGGCCAGGCGCAGCGCATGCAGTTGCTGGCTTCGGTCGATGGCGTCTTCAACTGTAGCGCTGTCGGGTACTGCTCGGAGGTTTGTCCCAAGCATGTCGATCCGGGCAACGCCGTCAACGTCAACAAAATCAACGCCGCGACAGACTATTTCCTGCGCTTCCTGTCGCCGAAAGGAGGGGCCAAGTGAGCAAACGTCGTCCTTATGTCCGGCCGATGGATGGCTGGTGGAAAAAGCATCCGTTCTATATCGAATACATGATTCACGAATGGACGGCCTTTTTCGTTGCCGCCTACGCGTTCACCCTGCTGGCTGGTGTCATCTGCCTAGCGCTGGGTGAAGCCGCGTGGAATTGCTGGCTCGCCACCATGCAGTCGCCGCTGTCGATCATTTTCCACGTCGCGCTGCTGGTGGGCGTTGGCTACCACGCTTTCACCTGGTTCAAGCTCTTCCCGCTGACCATGCCGCCCTTCGTCATCGGCGGCAAGAAGCTGCCGCCGCAGCTCCTAGTCACGGGTGGTTGGGCTGCCGCCATCTTCTGCACCATCGCCTTCTTTGGCGTTTTCTGGGGGGTTACCGCATGAAAATCCGCAAACGTTCCAACGCCCCGATTTTCTGGGGCCTCTTCGGCGCCGGCGGCATGATGGCGGCGCTGTTCGGGCCGGTATTGATCTTCATCACCGGCATTGCCGTCCCGCTGGGCATCTGCTTCGCCCCGAATGCGATGAGCTATCAGAAAATGCTGCCGATTGCCCAGAACCTCATCGGCAAGGGCTTCATCGGCGCGATGGTTGTCCTGTTCCTCTGGCACGCCGGACACCGCATCTTCCACTCGCTGCACGAAGTCGGCATTCATGCCGGTATCGGTTGCCGGGTGCTTTGCTACGGCATCCCGCTCATTGCCACGGGTGTCACAGGGCTCGCGCTGCTACTGATCTGGTTCTAAAAGAGTCAGTCTGAATAAAGCAACGGGCGCTTTGGCGCCCGTTGTCTTTTGCCTCAGCGCTTCCGTGCGTGCCTGACGGACGATGGCCGGAAAGCGGTGGCTGTCTTCAGCCCAGGCGCAGCTCCTTCACTTCCCGCTGCCCTGTACCAGATCCGGCAGGCCGACCAGCGTATATCCGGCATTCTGCAGACCTTCATGCAAGGCTTTGGCCGTGGCGACGGCCTCGGCACCATCACCATGAACACAGATGCTTTGCGGATTGGCCGGGAGGCGTTTTCCGGAGAGCGCGATCAGGGTGTTTTCCGCAACCATGCGCATGACGTGAGCCAGGCTCGCTTCGGCACCGTGGATCATGGCTCCCTGATGGCTGCGCGGGACGAGGCTGCCATCGTCGAGATAGGCACGGTCTGCATAGATTTCCTCGACGACGGGCAGGCCGGCATCACGTCCGGCATGGAGGAGCTGTGAGGCTGACGGGGCGAGCAGGATCAGTCCGGCGTCGAGACGGGCGATGGCGCGAGCGATGATGTCGGCGGTCTTGCGGTCGGCGCAGGCGATATTGTGCATGGCACCATGCGGTTTGACGTGGGTAATACGGCAGCCCTGTGCCTGTGCACAAGCTGCGAGCGCGCCGATCTGGTAAAGGATCATTGCTTCGAGTTCGGCGGCGGGAATGTCCATGCGGCGTCGACCAAAACCTTGCAAATCGGGAAAGCCGGGATGGGCGCCAAGGCTGACGCCGTTTTCGCGGGCCAGCGCAACCGTCCTGCACATCACCAGTGGATCACCGGCATGGAAGCCGCAAGCGATATTGGCTGAATTGACAATGCCCAGCATCGCAGCATCATCACCCATTGACCAGGGGCCAAAACTTTCACCAAGATCGGCGTTGAGGTTGAGTTGTTTTTTCACGGGACTCATGATTTCCTCGCATCGTCAAAAATCAGGGCGCTACCAGATGGCTTCATCGGCCGAATCGAAGGTGCATTGCTGAAGCCAGCTTTGCCAGTCGTTCTCACGGGCAAGCAGTGCCTGCCTGGCCTCGTTCAGGCTAACAGACTGGAAGCGCAGGGTTTGTCCGGGCGTAATCCGGCCCAGCCGGGGAAGGTCGGCGGTAATGA
>CAYMYD010000150.1:0-6244 GCA_964394535.1 uncultured Propionivibrio sp.
TCATGCTGCCCCTGCTCTGCGCCATGGATTTGTTCGGCCTGCATGCCTACTGGCGACGCTGGTCGGTCCATCATCTGCGTATCCTGTTGCCCGGCGGACTGATCGGGATCGGGCTGGGCGGAGTCGCCTTCGGTCTGTTGCCGGTCAATATGATCCGGCTGATTGTCGGGCTGGTTGCCGTCCTGTTCACGCTCAACAAATGGTTCAGCCTGAGCGATCGCCTGGCCCGGCATTTCGCCCTGAGCGAGCGCCCACCCGGCCCGGTGGCGGGCATGATTTGCGGCCTGTGTGCCGGTTTCACCAGCACCCTGGCCCATTCCGGCGGGCCGCCTTTTGCGATTTACATCTATTCGCAAAAACTGGACAAGACCTCGATTGTCGCCACCTCGGCGATCTTTTTCTTCATCGGCAACTACGTCAAGCTGATACCGTATTATTTTCTCGGCCAGTTGAACCTCGGCAACCTGAGCACGTCACTGTTGTTCGCGCCGCTGGCTCCGCTGGGGGTCTGGCTTGGCGTCTGGCTGCACCGCCGCGTTTCCGAACAGGTTTTCTACCACGTGAGCTACGTGCTGCTTTTTGCCAGCGGCGTCAAGCTGATACTGGACGCCTTCTGATTCAGTTCACTTCGTCCAGTGCAGCCAGCAGGGCCGCCTTGTCGCGGCAGAGGGCGGCGGGCAGCTGTTCGATTCGTGAGCCGTCGTGCAGCACGAACACCCGTTCGGCCAACCGGTGCGCCTGAGCGATGCTGTGCGAAACGATCAGCAGGGTATAGCGGGTCTTGAGTCCTTCCAGCAACTCCTCGATCTGGCGTGCCGACCTGACATCCAGCGAAGCAGTGGGTTCGTCAAGCAACAGGATTTCCGGGCCGAGTGCCAGGGCGCGTGCCAGACAGAGCCGTTGCTGCTGACCGCCGGAAAGTGATTGTGCCGGTGCGTCCAGCCGGTCGCAGACTTCATTCCACAGATGCGCCTCGCGCAGCGCCGCCTCGACCCGCCCCGTGATTTCACCGGAAGGCAGTTCCAACACGGTCGATAGCGGCAGGGCGATGTTGCGGGCGATGGACAGCGGCAGCACATTGGGCGTCTGAAACACCATGCCGACCCGGCGTCGCAGTTGTTCGACCGGCAACTCCGGCGCGTAGGCGTCGATCCAGCACCCATCCAGTTGCAAGCGCACCTGCCCGTAGGTGACGCATTCCGGCAGGCACTCATTCAACCGGTTGATCGCCCGCAGCAAGGTGGTCTTCCCCGATCCGGAAGGCCCGAGCAGGAAACTCGGCCCGCCGGACGGAATCGAGAAACTCAGATTATTCAGAACGCGCCTGTCAGCGAATGTTACGCACAGGTTTTCAATATTTATCGCCATGCTTTCCGCACGATCGGTCGGGGAAACGCATTGTACTACCCGCTATCCACGCTGCCAGCGCCGTTCGAATCCGGCCTGCAAGCGCCTGGCAGCGGCAAACAGCAGGCCGGTCAGGCTCATCAGCACCAGCGCCGTGGCAAATGCCTGCGCGAGTTCCGCCGGACTGTGGTATTCCGCTGCCAGATAGTAGATGTGAAAAGGCAGGGCCTCGTATTTTCCGGTCAGCGAGGCCGGGGTTCCGGCGTTGGCGACGACGCCGGTGAGCAGAATCACTGCCGTATCTTCCGCCGCCCGCCCCACGGCCAGCACGATTCCGCCGAGAATTCCCGTCCCGGCGGCAGGCAGCAAAAGATGGCGTAGCTGCCGGGCACGCGACATGCCCAGACTGGCCCCGGCAAGGCGTAACTCTTGCGGCAGATTTTCGAGGCTCAGCCGGGTGGTGCTGATCAGGGCGGGCAGAATCAGCAAGGCCAGACAGCCTGCGGAAAGCAGCAGGCCGGTATTGGCGTCCGGGGCAAAACTGCGGCGCAGGAGCAGAATCAGCGCAAAGCCGGAAAGGCCCATGACGATCGACGGCACCCCGGCCAGCAGCTCAACCGCAAAGGCAAACAGGGTACGCGCAGGTCCACGGGCGTATTCGGCGAGCCAGATACCGCTGGCAATCCCCAGGGGAATGGCCAACGCCGTTGCCAGAGCCACCAGACAAAGCGTTCCGAGACAGGCGGGCCAGATGCCGTCAAACACCGGTGCGCCGTGAAAGATAGCAGCCAACGGGGGGGTGTCGCCAAAGAACAGACCGGGGTGGAGTGCGCTGGCCCCCTGCCAGAGCAAGAATCCTGCCAGCGTGGCGAGCAGTACGGGCAGCAGCAGCGCCGCCGTCCAGGCAAGCAGCGGCAGCCAGCGGAGCATCAACGAACTCATTCCGGTTTTTCCGGCCTTCGCCCTGGCTTGTGTCTTTTGTGGACCCATCGTGATGGCGAGTGCACCGTTGCGGATATGGCGCACGCCAAGATTCACCATCAGGCTGACGAGAAAAAGCAGCAAACCACAGGCGAATAGCGAGTGATAAGCCGTGCTCTGGCTGTCGGTTGCCACCACCAGCGCGATATGCGCGGTCAGCGTGCGCAAGGGGTCAAGTGGCGAAGCAGGCAGCAAGGGCGCGTTGCCAGCCAGCATCAGCGGCAGCAGCGTATCGCCGATGGCCCGGCCGAAGCCCAGCACGGCGGCCAGCGCCATACCGCGCACCGACAGGGGCAGAATCAGGCAGACCATCTGCTGCACCTGATTGAAGCCCAATGCCACGGCAGAGAGGTGCAGCGACAGCCTGACCTGCCGGAACTGGCCGTCAATCAGCAGCACGATGGTCGGCAGCACCAGCAGCGACAGCGTCAGCATGGCGGCCAGCCAGGAAAAACCGCTGCCGGAAAACGCATTGCGGATCAGCGGCACCAGCAAAAACATCGAAGCCAGACCATAAACCACGGTCGGCACGCTGGTCATGGCGCGGATCATGGCCAATAGCGGGCGCGCCGCCCATTGCGGGCCGATGCCGTGGACAAAGGCGCAAAGCCCGAGCGCCAGCGGAAAGGCCAGCAGCATGGCCGAAATGGAAAGCAGCAGCGAACCGACCAGCATCGGCAGAATGCCGAATTGCCCTGCCAGCGGACGCCAGTGCCAGGAAAACAGCGCCGACCATTGACCGCCTTCAAGCAGCGGGAGGGAGAAGCTCAGCAGAAAAAGCGGTATCGCCAGCACCAGCAGACCGGACAGCGCCGCAGCCAGGGCGGGCAGGGAAAGGCGGAAAGAAGCAGGCACGGTGGTGGTGGAAGCGCGTGTTGATGTGAATCAGACAAAAAAGCGCAGCGCAAAGGAAAGCCTCCGCAGAGGCCTCGGCCTCATTCTCCCGACAATGGCAGATACCCGGCGGCGGCTGTCATTTGCGCACCTTCCGGGCCGATGATGTAGCGGACGAAAGCAGCGATCAGCCCTTGCGGCTCGCCCTTGGTGTTCATGTACAGCTTGCGCACGACCGGATATTTGCCGCTGCGGGCGTTATCCTGCGACGGCGTGATGCCGTCGAGATTCGGTGCCTTGATCGTGTCGTCAATATGGCCGATCGAGACGTAGCCGATGGCCTCGGGATCACCCGCCAGCGCTGATTTCATGGCACCGTTGGAAGCGACGACATTGGCCGAATCGGCGATGGGGCCTTTTTTCAGCAGCTTTTCCCAGAAGACTTCACGCGTGCCGCTGGCTTCGTCGCGGGTAAATAAATGGATCGCAGCATCGCGCCCGCCAAGCTGCTTCCAGTTGTTCAGCTTGCCTGCGAAGACATCCTGCACCTGCGCGGCGCTCAGGGCGCTTACGGGGTTTTTTGGATGCACCGCCACGGCGACACCGTCGATGGCAAAAGCAAAGGATTTCAAGCCGTATTTGGCGATCTCATCCGCACTCAAGGGGCGCCCGGTGTTGCCGATTTCAACCAGCCCTTCGCCGACCTTCTGCACGCCGACGCCTGACCCGCCTGCGGCAACGCTGATACGGATGCCCGGATGCGCCTGCATGATGCGTTTGGCGGCGTCCTTCATCACCGGAATATGTGCCGTTCCGCCAGCGATGTCGATTTTGCCTTTCATGCCGACAAAAGCATCAAGGCTGTTGGCCGAAGCAGCGGAAAGCAGCCCCAGCCCAAGGATCAGGGCGGTACAGTAGTGGCCCGCCAGTTTCATTTTCATGCGTCCTTCAGCTTCAGACCGTAAATTGATTCACTGATTTGTTCATCCGTTCGACGATGGTGGACAGGCGCTTGACCATGGCTTCGGTCTGATTGACCACGGCGACGTTCTGCTCGGTCATGGTGGCGACCTGCTCGACATTTTGCGCCAGTTGGGTCATGGCTTCCTGCTGCTCGGTGGAGGCATGGGAAATTTCGTTGACGCGCAGGATGGTATCGTCCATTTCGGTTTTGATCCGCGTCAGAGATTCCTGCGCGGCATAGACCAGCCCGACACCTTCCTCAACCTGCGCTGCACCGGTACGCATGCCATCAACAGCGGCGCGGGTGTCGTTCTGGATCAGCTCGATCATGCCGCTGATTTGCTGCGTGGCCTTGCTGGTACGCTCGGCCAGTTTGCGCACCTCGTCAGCAACCACGGCAAAACCGCGCCCCTGCTCACCCGCACGGGCGGCCTCAATGGCCGCGTTAAGTGCCAGCAGGTTGGTCTGATCGGCAATTTCCTTGATCACACTGGCAATCTGGCTGATCTCGGCCGAACGTTCTCCGAGCGTCTCGACCTGGGCAGCCGATTGTTTGACGGTTCCGGCCAGCGAATTGATCGTCTCGCAGGCTTCACCGGAACGTTGCGCCCCCTCCTGCGATACATGACCGGCATGCTGGGCAACGTCCTTGGTGGACAGGGCGTGTTCGGCCACTTCACCAATCGATACCGTAACTTCCTCGACGGCGGCGGCCGCCGCCGAAGTGGCTTCGCTTTGTTTCTGTGCCGAAAGGAAGGCAACCTGCATACCGGCATCGACATCGTGCGTTGTCTCATCGACCTGGCGGGCCGTGTCGGCCATGCCCTGGATGATCGCCTGTACCGAAGAAGTGAAGGTGTTCAGCCGCTTGGCGAGGTGGCCCAGCGTATCGTCACGCTGGGTTTCGAGTCGGGTTTTCAGGTTGCCGCTGGACAGAATGCGTTCGACCCAGGCACCGATGCGTTCGATTTCGGCGCTGAGGCCAGGAACCAGCACCAGCAGAAAATACAAGGCATAAAGCGTTGCCAGCAGCAGCAGGCCCTGCTGCGCCGTGGCAATCCCGGCGTCACCGGAAAACTGCCTGACGACTTCCAGGCCACCCAGCAGGAGTACCAGCAGCCCCATCATGGAAAGACGGGCTCGCAGCGACAAAAGCGTCACAAGCCACGCGGGACGCTTCGGTTCAGCGCGACCATGACGGATTTCCATGGCGCAGGCGCCCTGGCTCATGCGCTGATAAACGGCGCTGGTGGCACGGATTTCTTCCGCGCTGGGGCAGCTGCGCACCGATTGATAGCCGATCACCCGGCCGTTCTCCCGTATCGGGGAAACGTTGGCGACGACCCAGTAAAAGCCCCCGTCCTTGCGCCGGTTCTTGACGATACCGCGCCACGGCAGCTCGGCCTTGAGGTCGCGCCACAGGTCGGCAAAGGCGGCTTCGGGCATGTCCGGGTGGCGCACCAGGTTGTGGGGCTGCCCGACCAGTTCCTCGCGCGTAAACCCGCTGATGCTGCAGAAGGCTTCATTAACCTCGGTGATGCGTCCCTTGAGGTCGGTGCAGGAGTAGATGTACTCGTTTTCCGGAAGCCGGGTTTCGGTGTTATTGACAGGCAGATTTTTACGCATGATTTTTGGCTGGTGAGTTGTCAGAAAATGGCGAGCTACTGCGTGGCGGTGGTCTCATGCCGAACTCAGATCGGATTTTTCGGAAAGAGTTTCTGCGCATGGTATTTGTTGGCCTGTTCACACCAGTAGAATGCCACCGACACCGATCAGATGCCAAGGTCTTTCATGAAAAATTATCCTGTCCGCTACACCATCCGTCCACTGAACCCGGCCGCGCACCGCTTCGAAGTGAGTTGCGAGGTCGCCACACCGGCGCCTGAAGGTCAGCGTTTTTCCCTGCCGGCCTGGATTCCCGGCAGTTATCTGATCCGCGATTTTGCCCGGCACATCGTCGCCATTCGCGCCGAAGCGGGCGGCAAGCCGGTGCACCTGTGCAAACTCGACAAGCAGACCTGGCAGGCAGAAGCACTCCCTGCCGGCAGGGCACTGACCGTTACCTGCGAAATCCACGCCTGGGATCTGTCGGTACGGGGCGCGCATCTCGATCAGACAC
>CAYMYD010000151.1:0-3034 GCA_964394535.1 uncultured Propionivibrio sp.
CTTGCCGGTGATATGATTTCCCCGTCTCCATTTAACAGGAATCTTGTCATGTCCCGCCCTGCCCTCTATCGCCTATCTCTGCTGACCGGAATGCTGTTTGCCCTGTCAGCCAGCGCCGAGATGCCGCGTATGGAACTCTCAGCGGGCTTTCATCGTATTGAGGCCGAAGTGGCCGCCAATCAGGAAAACCGGGCACTCGGGCTGATGCACCGGAAAAGCATGGGCAGCAATCAGGGGATGCTGTTTGTCTTTCCGGTCGCGGCGCGTCACTGCATGTGGATGCGTAATACCCTGATTCCGCTGGCAGTCGCCTTCCTTGATGACGAGGGGCGGATCATCAACGTCGAGGAGATGAAGCCACAGACCGAGAACAACCACTGCGCCGCCGCCCCGGCCCGCTTTGCGCTGGAAATGAACAAGGGCTGGTTTGCCGCCAAGGGCATTCAGAACGGCATGCGTATCGGCGGCGTCGAAAAATCGCCACGCCCGCAGTAACCCCCACCGTTACAAAACAAGCACAACACAAGCGGCTACGCGGTTCCGGCTTGCTGTTATAATCCGCGCCCTGAGTTGCCATGAATGGTAATTCTCAACGCGCTTCGCGAACCTGGCCGCATTTCAAAAGCCCTCCTGCCCCCTGGTGTCGATCTCATGGACACCGCCACGGCACCAAGCTTTCCTGTGCCGAATAGTGCCGAATTCTCCTGCTCCTGCAGGGTTTGTCCTTACTTTTCTGGTTGGCGTCGCTTTATCCAAGGCGTTTTACCCTGCCCGTTTTTCGGGGAGGTTGCCACGCCAATCATGAAAGAAACTGATGACATTTGCAGAACTCGGCCTTCACCCGGCCATCCTCGAAGCACTGGCCGTTTCCGGCTATACCCAACCCACGCCCGTACAGGCACAGGCCATCCCGGCCATGCTGGCCGGACGCGACCTGATGGTTTCCTCGCAAACCGGCTCGGGCAAGACGGCAGCCTTCATGCTGCCCGCCCTGCACCATCTGGCCGAACTGCCGCCACCTGCCTTTGACTCACAGGTGCCAGCCCAACGCAAGGGGCGCGGCAAGGCGCCCCGTTTCCAACCGGCCACACCGAAAATGCTGGTGCTGGCACCGACCCGCGAACTGGCTTTGCAGGTCACCGCTGCTGCGGAAAAATATACGGGCAAGCTGCGCCATATCAAGACCGTCGCCATTCTCGGCGGCATGCCTTATCCGAAGCAGATGGAACTCCTGTCACGCAACCCGGCGATTCTCGTTGCCACGCCGGGGCGTCTCATTGACCACATGCAATCGGGCAAGATCGATTTTTCACAGTTGCAGACGCTGGTACTCGACGAAGCCGACCGCATGCTCGACATGGGCTTCATCGAGGATATCGAAACCATCGTCGCGGCCACGCCGGAATCACGCCAGACCCTGCTCTTCTCGGCCACGCTGGAAGGCAGTGTCGGGCAGATGGCCCGCCGCGTCACCCGCGAGGCGCAAATCATCCATGTCGATACGGCCCATGCCAAACATGAAAATATCGAACAACGGATGCACTTCGTGGATGATCTGGCACACAAGGATCGTTTGCTTGATCATCTCCTGCGCGACGTCAGCATCGACCAGGCATTGGTTTTCACCGCTACCAAGCGCGACGCCGATACGCTTTCGGACCGACTGAATCTGGCTGGCTTTAACGCCGCACCGCTGCATGGCGATATGCACCAGGGCGCACGCAACCGCACGCTCAACGCCCTGCGCCGTGGGCAGATCCGCATTCTGGTGGCCACCGATGTCGCTGCCCGGGGCATCGACGTACCGACCATCACCCACGTCTTCAACTACGACCTGCCAAAATTTGCCGAAGATTACGTGCATCGCATCGGCCGCACCGGTCGCGCCGGGCGCAATGGTCTGGCCATTTCACTGGTCAATCACGCCGAACAGTTCAATGTACGCCGCATCGAGCGCTTTACCCGGCAGGCCATCCCGATTGAAATCGTCCCCGGCCATGAACCGGTACGCCGTGCCCCCAGTACGACCAAGCATCCTGGCGGCAAGCCCGGCAGAAGGACAGCGGCCGCCGGAAAACCGGCCCCGGCCAGCACGCACGGCAAACCTGCCTGGAAAGGCAAACCGGCGGCACGCAAGGGCGGTAACAGCGCCCCCGCCAAAAGCCCGACCCGGCATGAAGCCTTCAAGAAAAGCTGGAACAGCAGTAGCGCCAAGGCCCGCTGAAACAGGCTGAAAACGGGGTGAGGAAACCCGCCTCACCTCGTGCCGCCCTTTACGTCATCGCCCGTCATCGGACACAATCTGTCTGGCTTTGTTTCTTTCACGGGAGACTTCACCATGACGAGCAGACTTCTCACCAGTTGGTCCGATCATGACAACGCGTTCCGGGAAATCCTTGCGCGTGCGGAACGCTCGATCGATGTTTTCGACAAGGATCTGCAACGCCTTCCTTTCGAGGCCAGGGAACAGGCAGAAATCCTGCGCCAGTTTCTGGTTGTCGACGACCGTCGACGTTTGCGCATTGTTCTTCGTGATCCAGAACCTTTCCGCCGCAACAGTCCCCGGCTGATAAGATTGCTGGCCGATTATCCGCAGCGGATGCAGGTGCAGGAGTGTTCGCCGCAACTGGCTTCGCTGAGCGATTCAATGCTCATCGTCGATGGGCAGCACGCACTGATCCGCTTCCATCAGGACAACGTCCGCTCAAAAAGGCTCGACGATGACAGCAACGAATGTCAGCCCTACAGCCAGCGTTTTGCAGAAATTCTCCGAGAAGGCGGTGAGCAGATCAGCGCAACAACACTCGGATTGTGAAATAGCATTTTACAATCCGGATTTTGACGATCTAAAATCATAAAATCCTGTATAATTCGTCGCTGACTAGCACACTAGTCGACTGTCGGCAAGACTCTCTTTGCCGACATGTTTTTTATTAAAGGACCTAAAAATGAAAAAGTTGTCGCTTCTTGTTGCTGCCCTGATTGCCATCTCCCTCTCTGCCTGCAGCCAGAAAGAAACCCCGGCTCCCGCACC
>CAYMYD010000151.1:3134-6224 GCA_964394535.1 uncultured Propionivibrio sp.
GCTGAAGCCGCCCCGGCTGCCGATGCCAAGCCGGCTGAAGCTGCTCCGGCACCGGCTGCTGAAGCCAAACCGGCTGAAGCCGCTCCGGCTGCCGATGCTGCCAAGCCCGCTGAAGCCGCTCCGGCTGCTGACGCTGCAAAAAAATAAGCTGACAGGGCTCATGCAAAAGCCGGCTTCGCGCCGGCTTTTTTATTACCCGAGCAGGAGACAGTAGAGAAAGTCAAAGGACAACAATGATCGCTTGGATCCTTCCCTCCATCTGCCCGGTGAGAAACTACAACAATTGCCGCCAGTCGAAACCGGATGCCTGACTGGCCACGCCAATCCATTCTGCATCACAGCCGAGTGCTGTCGCCAGCGCTGTAACCGCCAGTTCGGGACGATTGTTCTGTTCGCTCAGATGGGCAGCAACGATATGCTGCAAGCGGCTTGTTTCGATGCGTGTCAGCAATTCGGCTGCCTGTCCGTTGCCAAGATGTCCGAAGTTCCCCGAAATCCGGCGTTTGAGCATCGCCGGATAGCTTGATTCAGCCAGCAAGCGGGTGTCGTGATTGCATTCGAGTACCAGCGCGTTACAAGCGTCCAGCATGCTCAGGACATGAGCCGTCACCGTGCCGCAGTCGGTCAGTACCCCCAGACGGTGCTGACCGTCGGAAAAAACGTATTGCACCGGCTCGCGGGCATCGTGGGGAACGGGAAACGCTTGTACTTCGAGGCTACCGATGGCAAATGTCTGATGACTGTCGATCAGGCGGCAATCGGGCCAACAGTCGGAGAGCGCCTGTTGCGTACCGTACGTCAGATAAACCGGCAACCCGAAACGGGCGGCAAAACGGGCCGCACTACCAAGGTGATCACTGTGTTCATGCGTCAGCAGGACAGCATCAATGCTTTCCGCTGCAATCCCCAGACGGCCCAGACGCTCGACCGTCGCCTTTACTGAAAAACCACAGTCGAGCAACACCCGCGTATCGCCGACATCGACAATCAGGGCATTGCCCCGACTGCCGCTGCCCAGCGAGGCAAAACGCATCACTTCAACTGTTCGTAGAGCAGTCCGAGAATCTTCCGGGAAGTCTCGCTCTGGTCGATACCACCTTCGTTGGAAAGCACCTGCACGGTGGTCTTGGCGCCTTCATCCTTGACATAGACCCGGTAACGGGTTTGCGGTGCCGGTGTGGAAGGTTTCCAGAACGCCAGCTTGGAAAGCATGCCGTCTTTCTTGTTCTGTGAATCAGACTCCGGATCGACGTAGCGAACAAAGAACAGGCCCTTGGAACGATCACGATCCTCAACGGTAAAGCCAACCCGATCAAGCGCCAGACCGACACGCCGCCAGGCACGGTCGAAGCGCTCCTCGACTTCGAGCGTCCCGGCACCGTCGTTGCCACGCTTGAGCTTGGCGCGTTCCAGCGGCTTGGCCTTGGCCGCCGCCATTTCGACCTCGGCACGCTTCTGGTCGGTTCCGAAATGAACCATCAGGCGGCGCAACATCTCGGCTTCCAGTTCGGGATCGGCGTCACGCGGCTGCCATTTGGTCTGATCCTTGCCCTCAGAAACGTAAATTTCGTACATCCCCCGGTGACTGATGAAGATGTCGGTCGTTCCCGGCTCACTGCCCGGCTCCATGCGGGTACGGAACTTGTCCCGCTCTGCCGTCGAATAGAGGGAGTCAAGCACCTTGCCGAGCATGTTGCGAATGAAGTCATCGCCGATCTTGGCGCGGTTTTCCGCCCAGTCGGTCTCCATCACCCCGGCTTCGGGCAATTCCAGCTTGATCAGGAAGCCCGTTTCCTGCCAGAACTCCTTGACCTTGTCCCAGAGTTTGTCCGGCGCTTCGGCAACGACCAGCCAGCGCTGGCTACCCGACCGCTCGATGCGCGTTTTGTCCACCTTGGGCAGCACGTCGCTCTGCTGCTGCTCCTTGGCCAGGGTCCGCTCGCCGGAGTACTGCGAATAGGTCGCCGACCCCTTGCCGCCAGTATCCGGCACGGCAAAACGGTTGTCGCGGGTCGGCGAAGTCAGATCCGGCGGTATTTCCAGCGTGGGAACATTGGTTTTCGAAGCCGACTTGTAGTCGATTTTTTTCGACTCCAGGCCGATATTGGCGCAGCCCGCCACGGCCAGTGCCAAGGCACACAGCGAAACACGCAACACAGCAAATTTCATCGGGTATTCCTGAAAAACGGTTTAGGCCAGAAGCCCCGCCTGACGCATGGCGTTACGAACACGCTCATGACATTCCGGCGACAGAGGCGTCAGTGGCAGACGGATTCCCGCCGAAGCGATCAGGCCAAGCTGATGGCTCGCCCACTTGACCGGAATCGGATTGGCTTCACAGAACAGTTGGCGATGCAGGCCAAGCATGCGGAAATGCAGTTCACGCGCCTTTGGCAAATCGCCCTTGAGCGCTGCGGCACACATTTCGTGCATCAGGCGCGGCGCAACGTTGGCCACGACCGAAATATTGCCCTTGCCGCCCATCAGGATCGTAAAACAGGCTGTGGGATCATCGCCGCTATAGATGGAGAAGCCCTGTGGTGCCCGCGCGATCAGTTCGCAAACGCGGTCCATGTTGCCGGTAGCGTCCTTGATGCCGACGATGTTCGGAATCTGCGCCAGACGCAATGTCGTTTCGTTCTGCAGATCGGCGACGGTACGACCCGGCACGTTGTAAAGGATGACCGGAATGTCCTCGGCCTCGGCAATGGCGCGGTAATGCCGGTACAGGCCTTCCTGGGTCGGCTTGTTGTAGTAGGGCACCACGGACAGGGTCGCATCGGCACCAAGCACCTTGGCCGCACGGTTCATTTCGATGGCTTCTGCGGTTGAATTGGCTCCGGTCCCGGCGATCACCGGAACACGCCCGGCGGCCTGTTCAATGACAACCCGGATGACTTCGTGATGCTCCTCGACATCGACCGTCGGCGACTCACCCGTCGTGCCGACAGCGACAATGGCATCGGTTCCTTCCTGTATATGGTAATCAACCAGACGACGCAGACCTGGCAGATCAAGGCTTCCGTCCTCGTGCATCGGCGTGATGATGGCAACCAGGGAACCGGTAATGGGATTCATGGCAAGGCTCCT
>CAYMYD010000152.1:0-6199 GCA_964394535.1 uncultured Propionivibrio sp.
TGCCGCAATCGCCGCAACTCTTCAAGCAGTTGCTGATGATCGCCGGCTTTGACCGCTACTATCAGTTGACCAAATGCTTCCGCGACGAAGACCTGCGTGCCGATCGTCAGCCGGAATTCACCCAGGTCGATATCGAAACCTCCTTCCTAGGCGAGGCGGAAATCACCGGCATCATGGAAAACCTGATCCGCCATGTGTTCAAGGAAGCCATCGACATCGATCTGCCCAACCCCTTCCCGCGCCTTTCCTACACCGAAGCCATGCACCGCTACGGCTCCGACAAGCCTGACCTGCGCGTGACGCTCGAACTGACCGAAGTGACCGATGTGGTGAAGGAGGTTCCGTTCAAGGTTTTCGCCAGCGTCGCCGCCAGCGCAACCGGACGTGTCGCCGCCCTGCGCATCCCTGGTGGTGCAGCCCTCACGCGCAGCGAGATTGACGCCTACACCCAGTTTGTCGGCATCTACGGGGCCAAGGGCCTGGCCTACATCAAGGTCAATGATGCCTCGCAGCCCAACGAAAGCGGCCTGCAATCGCCGATCGTGAAGAACCTGACTGAAGCCGCGCTGAAAGCCATCATTGAGCGTACCGGTGCGCAGAATGGCGACCTGATCTTCTTTGGTGCAGATACCGCCAAGGTGGTTAACGACGCCCTCGGTGCCCTGCGCAGCAAGATTGGTCACGAAAAAGGCCACGTGAACGGCAAGGCCTGGGAGCCGGTGTGGATTGTCGATTTTCCGATGTTCGATTACGACGCCGAAGAAAAACGCTGGGTGGCCTGTCACCACCCCTTCACCAGCCCGAAGGACGAGCATCTGCATCTGCTTGCCAGCGACCCCGGCAAATGCCTGGCCAAAGCCTACGATCTGGCCGTCAATGGCTGGGAACTCGGCGGCGGTTCGGTGCGTATCCACCGTGCCGACGTACAGGAACAGGTGTTTACCGCGCTCGGCATTGGCGAAGAGGAGGCTAAGCTCAAGTTCGGCTTCCTGCTCGATGCCCTGAAATACGGCGCGCCGCCGCACGGTGGCATTGCCTTCGGTCTGGATCGCATCGTCACCATGATGACCGGGGCCGAGTCGATCCGTGACGTGATCGCCTTCCCCAAGACCCAACGTGCCCAGTGCCTCCTGACCAACGCACCGAGCGAAGTGGACGAGAAACAGTTACGCGAACTGCACATCCGCCTGCGCCGCTAGTTTTCAATGAGCCGTGTGAAAGGTGAAAAGTGAAACGTGAAAGATCAGGCGCTTCGCGCTTTGGAAAAGGGAAAACCAATTCTGGCGCAAGCGCTGTCGGTATGGTTCTCCACCTTTCACCTTTTGCGGTTATTTACCCCGAACGATGAAATGCAGGTGGTTTTCGTCCAAAACCGGCAAAGCCGCCTGACTTTCACCAGCCACTAACCACTGTCTTTCGCGCCTATGGCTACTCCTCGCCGTTCCAGCTTCCTTCAGGCCTTGCTGGTGCTGTTTATCGGCTTACTCCTGTGGGGCGTGATGCCCGCACTGCAGGCGCGGGAGACTGCGCCGCTGATCGGATCGGTCCGGCTCGCCGATCTGCCGCCGGAGGCTGCCGAAACCCTGCAACTGATTCGCCGTGGCGGCCCTTTCCCTTATCCGCGCAAGGATGGCAGCGTTTTTGGCAATTTTGAAAAGCAACTTCCCCCACAGCAACGCGGCTACTACCGCGAATACACGGTGCCGACCCCCGGTAGCCGTAACCGGGGTGCCCGACGCATCGTCGCCGGGCAGGGGCGCGTAGGGGATGTGGCCCGTTCCGGCGAGTACTACTACACCGCCAATCATTACCGCAGCTTTTCCCGGATAAGCGAACCATGAATCCGTCCCAATCAACGCCCGGTCAGGGGCAGGCCGGTCTTTACCGACTCGCTGCCAGTGATCTTCCCGCCCTGCGCGAGGCGGCCGAAATGCTCGGACAGGCCTTTTACCTTGTCGATCTCTCGCGTGCGCGCAACGTACCCGGCTTCATCAAGGCAATGCAGCGCGACCTCGGTTTCCCGGAGCCTTTCGGCCGGAACCTGGATGCGCTGCACGACTGCCTGACGGATTTCTCCTGGCGGCCCGCGCCGGGCTACGTGATCGTCCTCTCCGGCAGTGAAGTGTTGCAAGGGACGCCGACCAGCCTCGCTGCCCTCAATGAAGTGCTTGCCTGTACCATCGAGTTCTGGAACGAGCGCGATATTCCCTTCCGGATTTTCTATCTGCAAGCGGGTACGTAAAGGTAAGGGACGTACCGTGGAATTCAAACGCCCGGTTTCCGTTCTCGTGGTCATCCACTCGCCCGAACTGGAGGTGCTGCTGCTTGAGCGGGCAGCCCACCCCGGCTACTGGCAGTCCGTGACCGGCAGTCAGGAGGAAGGCGAGAGTCTGCAGGAGACGGCGCAGCGTGAAGTGGCGGAAGAGACGGGAATCATTGCACCGCCCGATGCTTTCCGGGATTGGCAAACGAGCAACCGCTTCGAGATTTTTGCCGAGTGGCGTCACCGCTATGCGCCGGGCGTGACGCACAACCTCGAACACGTTTTCTCCCTGATGGTTCCGCAAGCCTCGCCGGTGCGCATTGCGCCCGATGAACATCTCGCCTGGTGCTGGCTTCCCTGGCGGGAAGCGGCGCAAAAGTGTTTTTCATGGAGCAACCGCGATGCCATCCTGCGGCTTGGCGAACGCGGCAACTGAGGCGGCAAGCGCCAAGCGGCAATTTTTGCCGCCCGCTCAAACCTGCATATTCATCACATCATGGTAGGCTGAGACCAGTTTATTGCGCACTTGCACCATTTCCTGGAAGGAAATGTTGGCTTTTTGCAGCGAAAGCATGACTTCGTGCAGATTTTCCGTGTTGTTGCCGGCGGCAAAATTTGCCGCCATGGTTTCTGCCTGTTGCTGCGTCTGATTGACCTGTTCGATTGATTTCTGCAACACCTGGGCAAAGTCGGCATTGCCTGCGCTTTCCGGACTTTCCGCCACTTTTCCGCCCGCCTGCGCGGCCGTGGCGCGCAGCAAGCCCAACATCTGATCAATTCCTTTGGTATCCATAAGCCTCTCCAGTGACTTCAGGGTGAATTCGCTGCTGAAATCGAAGCAAAAAATGTGCCAGACGTGGTGAAAGATTCATTTTTCGATCAGAAAGCCGGCTTCACGATACTGCTGCAATTTGTTGCGCAGGGTGCGTTCGGCGAGGCCGAGGCGCTCCCGGGCCAGTTTGCGTGAACCGCCGACGGCAGCCAGTGTGGCAAGAATATGATCTCGTTCCAGATCTTCCAGATGGCTGCTTTTTGTGGGCGCGTGCTTTGCCGGAGCGGGAGGCGCTTCGGCGCAGGGGGGCTCAACCGGCGGGGCGCTCACCAGATGTAATGCTGACGGTTCGATGACGTTACCTCCGGCCAGAATCAGCGCGCGCTGCATGACGTTTTCCAGTTCGCGCACGTTGCCCGGCCAGCCATGGGCGCGCAGGGCTTTTTCGGCAGCAGCGGACAGACGCAGGGCAGGACGTCCGCCTTGGCCGCCCTGCTCGGCGAGAAAATGCCGGGCCAGCGGCACGATGTCGTCCGGGCGCTGGCGCAGTGCGGGAATCAGCAGCGGGAAAACGTTGAGTCGGTAATAGACGTCCTCGCGCAACACCCCGCTGGCAACCGCTTCGGCCATGTCACGGTTGGAGGTGGCGATCAGGCGGATGTCGAGCGGGATCGGCTTTTTGCCGCCGACCCGCTCCACCTCGCGCTCCTGCAGGACGCGTAACAGCTTGGCTTGCAGGCCGAGTGGCATTTCGGTGACTTCGTCGAGCAGCAGGGTGCCGTTCTGTGCCTGTTCGAATTTTCCGGCCTGCGCCTGCTGTGCGCCGGTGAACGCGCCTTTTTCGTAGCCGAACAAGGTGGCTTCGAGCAGGCTGTCGGGAATCGCCGCGCAGTTGATGGCGACAAAGGGGCCGTTTTTACGGGCCGAGTGATGATGGATGTAACGGGCGACGACTTCCTTGCCGACGCCGGATTCGCCGGTCAGCAGAACGGTCGTGTCGGTCTGCGCAACGCGCGTGGCGAGCGAAAAGAGGTTACGGCTGGCGGCATCGCAGGCAATGACGCCTTCGTCGTCCAGGGCATCGGGCAGACGGTAACGCGCCACATGCTCAAGCAGCGCCTTCGGTTCGAAGGGTTTGAGCAGAAAGTCGCAGGCACCGCTGCGCATCGCTTCGACGGCGCGGTCAACGTCGGCGAAGGCGGTCATCAGCACCACCGGCAGATGCGGCAGGCGCTGGCTGATTTCCTTCAGCAGGGTGATGCCGTCCATCGGCATCATGCGCACGTCGCTGACCACCAGCGCGACGGATTGCTGCGCCAGCAATTCCAGCGCTTCCTCGCCGCTACCGGCGGAAACAACGGCTTCTCCGGCGAGTTCGAGCGTATCGCAGACCGCTTCGCGCAGATTGGGATCGTCTTCGACGACCAGGATGGGGAGTTTTGCGGGTTTTTTCATGTCTGCTGCATTGTAGCTCAGTGACCCACCGGTAGCGTCATGATGAAGTCCGAACCTTTACCCGGCGATGTGGACAGCGTAATGCCGCCGCCGTGGGCCTTGGCGACACCCTGCGCGATGGCCAGCCCCAGTCCGGTGCCCTGTCCGCGCGTGGTGAAAAAGGGCTCGAAGATGCGTTCGCGTGCCTCCGGGGGAATCCCCGCGCCGGTATCACGGACATGAATGTCGGCTTGCTGTCCGGAGACGGCAGCGCTTAGACAGACTTCACCCTGCGTCACCTCGCAGGCTTGCAGTGCATTTTCCAGTAGGTTGAGCAGCGCCCCGGCGAGTGCCTTGCGGCTGCCGGTGAGGCAGGCCGTGCCGACTTCGGCGCTCAGCGTGAAGCTGACCCCCTTGGCCTGACACAAGGGTTCGACGGTCTGCGCCACTTCAGCGAGCAGTCCGGCGAGCGGAAAGACATCGCGTCCGATGCTCTCGCCCCGGGCAAACAGCAGCACATCCTGAATCAGGCGCTCCAGCCGTTTCAACTGTTCTGCGGCCTTGTTGGCAAAGCGCATCCGGGCAGCATCGGCAAGTTCCGGTTGCGTCAGATTGGCGCTATAGAGCAGGGCGGTGGCCAGCGGAGTGCGCAGTTGATGCGCCAGCGAGGCGGCCATTTCGCCCATCGCCGCCAGCCGCTGGTTGCGTTCGGCGTTGGCTTTCAGTTCGTGCGCCACGGTGATGTCGTGGATCAGCAGCAGGCGGCCACCGGCGGAATCAAGCGGGCTTTCAGCGATGGCGACCCGCCGTCCGCCGAGTTTCCATTCGTCGGGCGCGTCCGTCGCTTCGAGGCGTTCGGCGGCCAGCTGCGGCCAGTTACTGCCGATGACCGGTCCGCCGAGCAGTGCCTGTGCCGCCGGGTTGGCCTCGTTGATCGTCGCCGTGCCGTCAAGCACCACGACCCCGGCGGGCAGGGCATTGAGCAGCAGCGACAAGCGTTCGGAAAGGGCCTCCTTTTCCTGATACTGGCGACGCAGTTCACCATTGGCAACGGCCAGTTCGCCGGTCAGCGATTCCACCTTGGCCTGCAAAGTTTCATAGGCCTGGGTCAGCTCCAGCGAAACCCGGTTGAACACGGCAAACGCCCGTTGCAACTCCTGGGCCTGTTGTTCGGGGGCGGCAATTTGCGTCGGCTCGATCATTCTGAAGAAAATCCCATGCAGTTAACCGTTACAATGGTAGGATAATTCTTAACACTTTTTGCTTTTTGCTTGATTAATCACTCAATTCATTTTTGTGGGCATGGCGGCAATCGAAACCACTCCAGAAGCACCTGAAGCGGCAGAAAACCTGGCTGACCGTGTACGTCAGGCCTTGGCTCGCCTGACCAACCAGCAAAAAATCCTGTTGATGGTGGCGATAGCGGCGCTGATCGCCTTGGCCGTCGGGGCCAGCACCTGGCTCAAGCAGTCGGATTATCGCATTCTCTTTTCGAACATTTCCGAGCGCGACGGCGGTTCGATCATTGCCGCCCTCGAGCAGATGAACGTGCCTTACCGCTTCAACGAAGGCGGCAGTGCCATCCTGATTCCCGGCACGCGGGTGCATGAGGTGCGTCTGCGTCTGGCCACGCAGGGCCTGCCCAAGGGAGGAGGCGTCGGTTTCGAGTTGATGGAGAACCAGAAGTTCGGTATCAGCCAGTTTGCCGAACAGGTCAATTACCAGCGCGG
>CAYMYD010000153.1:0-6197 GCA_964394535.1 uncultured Propionivibrio sp.
GGCCGCCATTTGCGCGCCAGGACTTGATAGCTCATGGGCGGATTCTACCTTGGAATGACGCTCTGCGTTTTACCCCTCGCTACGTGCCGCCCGCCGACGTTCATGCTCGCACAAGAAGCGTTTGCGCAGACGCAGGCTCTTCGGGGTAATTTCGACGAGTTCGTCATCGTCAATAAAGGCGACTGCGGATTCCAGCGTCAGTTGCACCGGCGGCACCAGGCGCACCGCCTCGTCCGTCCCGGAGGCGCGGACGTTGGTCAGTTGCTTGCCTTTGATCGGGTTAACCACCAGATCATTTTCGCGCGAGTGGATGCCGATGATCATGCCTTCGTACAGTTTGTCGTTCGGCACGACGAACATGCGTCCGCGATCCTGCAATTTCCACAGCGCATAGGCCACCGCTTCACCGTGTTCGGCGGAAATCAGCACTCCATTGCGACGGCCGGGAATCTCGCCCTTGACCGGTGCGTAATCATCGAAAACGTGGCTCATGAGACCCGTACCGCGCGTGAGGTTCATGAACTCGCCCTGAAAACCGATCAGACCACGTGCCGGAATATGGTATTCGAGACGCACCCGTCCGCGCCCGTCGGAAACCATGTCCTGCAAATCGCCCTTGCGATAACCGAGCGCCTCCATGATGCCGCCCTGATGGCTTTCTTCAACATCCAGCGTGAGCATTTCGTAAGGCTCGCACTGCACACCATCAATCGTCTTGAAGATGACTTTCGGACGCCCCACCGCCAGTTCATAACCTTCACGGCGCATGGTTTCGAGCAGGATGGTGAGATGCAGTTCGCCCCGCCCGGAAACGAGGAAAGAGTCGGTGTCCGCCGTATCCTCGACACGCAGCGCCATATTGGTCAGCAGCTCGCGTTGCAGACGCTCGCGGATCTGGCGGCTGGTGACAAACTTGCCTTCGGTTCCCGCATAGGGCGAGCTATTGACCACGAAGGTCATGTTCAGCGTCGGCTCGTCGATCTTGAGCATCGGCAGGGCTTCGGGGGCATTCGGGTCGGTGATCGTGCAGCCGATGGAAATCTCGTCGATGCCGGTCAGCAGCACGATGTCGCCAGCGACGGCTTCTTCCATCGGCGTCCGCTCGATGCCGCGAAAACCGAAGACATGATTCACCTTGGCACTCTTCGGTGCGCCGTGCTCGAAATTCCCGTCGGCATCGGGCTGCCCGTACATCACGGTGATCTGCTGCGCCGCCTTCAGCCGCCCACGCTGGATGCGGCCAATACCGATGCGACCAATGTACGAGGAGTAATCAAGCGCGGCAATCTGCAATTGCAGCGTCCCCTCGATATGCGCCGCATCCGGCGCCGGGACGTGTTGCAGGATCGCGTCGAACATCGGGCGCATGTCGGTGCCGGGCTGCTTGAGATCGGTCGTCGCGTAGCCGTTCAGCGCCGAGGCGTAGATCACCGGAAAATCGAGCTGCTCATCCGTTGCGCCGAGTTTGTCGAAGAGATCGAAGGTGTGATTGATCACCCAGTCCGGGCGCGCGCCATCACGGTCGATCTTGTTCACCACGACGATCGGTTTCAGGCCCAACGCCAGCGCCTTCTTGGTCACGAAGCGCGTCTGCGGCATCGGCCCTTCAACGGCATCGACCAGCAGCAGCACACCATCGACCATGCCCAGTACCCGCTCGACCTCGCCGCCGAAATCCGCGTGGCCGGGCGTATCGACGATGTTGATATGCACGCCCTGATAATCAACCGCCAGATTCTTCGCCAGGATGGTGATTCCACGTTCCTTTTCCAGATCGTTAGAATCCATCACCCGTTCGACGACGTGCTGGTGGGCGGCAAAAGTGCCTGCCTGTTGGAGGAGTTTGTCGACCAGCGTGGTCTTGCCGTGGTCAACGTGGGCGATGATGGCGATATTGCGAACAGAACGGGACATGAACATAACTCTTTGAAAAGGGTCAAGATTCTAGCATGGCTGACAGGGCGAACGCTTGAAAACAGCAAAAAACCCGACAAACGGCGCAGAACGGGCGGGAAATCTGCTCGCGGCCGTCAGCCTTTTCTCAAGTTTTTTTCCTTGGCATCCTGGCACGCGGCTGACGGGACAATGCCGTTCCCGGCGGCTGGGTATACGGAATCAGATGTTGCCGGCCATTGCCGATCAGCTCGGCACGCCCCATCTCACGCAGCGCTTCGCGCAGCAGGGACCAGTTTTCAGGATCGTGGTAACGCAGGAAGGCTTTATGTAGCTTGCGCAGCCGCCCGGCACGGACGGTTTCAACCAGTGCCGAAGTCGGCGTGACTTTGCGCAAGGGATTACGCTGCGTGTGGTACATCGTCGAAGCCAGCGCCATCGGCGTCGGCAGGAAGGTCTGCACCTGATCAAGGCGAAAGCCGTTGCGCTTGAGCCACAGCGCAAGATTGAGCATGTCGGTAAGCGTCGTCCCCGGATGGGCGGCGATGAAGTAGGGGACGAGGTACTGCTCCTTGCCAGCCTCACGCGAGAATTTCTCGAACAGCGTTTTGAACTGCTCGTAGCTCGCTATCGACGGCTTCATCATGTGCGCCAGCGGGCCGGGTTCGGTGTGTTCCGGCGCGATTTTGAGGTAGCCGCCGACGTGATGCGTCACCAGTTCTTTGACGTATTCCGGCGAGCGAACGGCAAGGTCATAACGCAGCCCGGAGCCGATCAAGACCCGCTTGACCCCCGGCACCGCCCGCGCCTTGCGGTAAAGCGCCGTCAGTGGCGCGTGATCGGTATCGAGATTGTCGCAAATTTCAGGGAAAACGCAGGAAAGGCGGCGGCACGCGGATTCAATGCTTTTTTCCTTGCAGGCCAGGCGGTACATATTCGCCGTCGGCCCGCCAAGGTCGGAAATGATGCCGGTGAACCCCGGCGTTTTGTCACGAATTTCCTCGATTTCGTGCAGTACGGAAGCTTCCGAGCGGCTCTGGATGAGGCGTCCCTCATGTTCGGTGATCGAACAGAAGGTGCAACCGCCAAAACAGCCACGCATGATGCTGATCGAAAAGCGGATCATCTCGTAGGCCGGGATTTTGGCTTCGCCGTAGGCCGGATGCGGTCGGCGCTGGTAAGACAGGCCATAGACATGATCCATTTCCGCCGTGCTGAGCGGTATGGGCGGCGGATTGATCCAGACATCGCGGCATCCGGCCCCGTCACCATGCGCCTGCACCAGCGCGCGGGCGTTGCCCGGATTCGATTCCAGATGCAGTGTGCGTGAGGCATGGGCGTAGAGCACCGGGTCAGCCTGCACCTGTTCATAGGATGGCAGGCGGATGACGGTATGCGCACGCTCGGGGCGGGCGGATTGCTTGCGGATCACACTGACCGGCTGCGCTTCACCCGTCACGCCACGATCCGGCGCATAGGGGTTGGCGTGAGTTTGCAGCGGGCCGGGGGTGTCGACCTGGCTGGAATCCAGTTCGACCCATTGCTCGCCGGGCAAGTACCGGTGCGGCGTCATGAAGGCCGTCCCGCGCAGATCGCGGATCGTGCCGATGGCTTCACCTGCGGCCAGACGGTGCGCGAGTTCGATCAGCGCCCGTTCGGCGTTACCGTAAATCAGGAGATCGGCCTTGGCATCGGGCAGTACCGAACGGCGCACCTTGTCCGACCAGTAATCGTAATGCGCGATACGGCGCAGGCTGGCTTCGATCGAGCCGAGGACGATATTCGCCTCCGGCCAGGCTTCGCGGCAGCGCTGGGCATAGACCAGCAGGGCACGGTCAGGACGCCGGTTCGGCTCGGCATTCGGCGTGTAGGCATCGTCCGAACGGATTTTCCGGTCAGCGGTGTAGCGATTGACCATCGAATCCATGTTGCCGGAAGTCACGCCGAAAAACAGATTGGGCCGCCCCAGCACCTTGAAGGCCCTGGCCGAATGCCAGTCCGGCTGGGCGATGATGCCGACACGAAAACCCTGAGCCTCCAGCAGTCGCCCGATCAGAGCCATACCAAAACTCGGGTGATCGACGTAGGCATCGCCGGTCACCAGGATGACATCGCACGAGTCCCAGCCGAGGCTTTCCATCTCTGCCCGCGACATTGGCAAAAAGGGGGCAATACCAAAGCGTTTCGCCCAGTATTTGCGCCAGGAAAAGAGGGGTTTGGGCTGATCGATGCTCACGTGCACTTCCGTTTCTGGAAGGAAAAAACCCCGTAACTCATTGAATTACGGGGTTTTGTTTGGGGCGATGTACCGGGCTTGAACCGGTGACCCTCGGAATCACAATCCGATGCTCTACCAACTGAGCTAACACCGCCGTTGTTCTGGCGCGCCCGGCGAGACTCGAACTCACAACCCCCGGCTTAGAAGGCCGGTGCTCTATCCGGTTGAGCTACGGGCGCAAACACGAGGCGAAAGGAGTTACTTCCCTCCGGTAACGCTCTAATACTTTACAGCAAAAACTCTAATTCTGGTCGGGGCGGTGGGATTCGAACTCACGACCCTCTGCTCCCAAAGCAGATGCGCTACCAGGCTGCGCTACGCCCCGAAGAAGCGCGCATTCTACAGGCTGACGGCGCTCTGGTCAATCATCATCTTGACGATAAAAGCAGGTATGATACCCAGCGGCAGAGGTAGCGCCCCGGCACGCTTGGTGGTTTGCTTGCACCTGCCAGTGTTTTCTGATATTAAGTCCCCTCTTTTTCAACCGCAACAAGGATGGCATCTGGACATGTCTGAAGAATTGACACAAAAACAATTCGCTCCCTATGTTCCCAAAAAGGGCGAGGAATACATGAGCGCTCCGCAACTGGCTCACTTTCGCACCATCCTCGAAACACTCAAGGCCGGGCTGATGCGCGATATCGAGCGCACCGTGCACACCATGCAGGATGAAGCGACGGTATTTGCCGATCCGAATGATCGCGCCAGCCAGGAAACCGATATGGCCATCGAGTTGCGCAGCCGGGATCGTGAGCGCAAGCTGATCAAGAAGATCGACGACACCATCACCCTGATCGACAAGGGCGATTACGGCTACTGCAATGGCTGTGGTATCGAGATCGGCATCAAGCGCCTGGAAGCCCGTCCGACGGCAACGCTGTGCATCGACTGCAAGACGCTGGAAGAAGTCCGCGAAAAGCAGATCGCCAAGTAAGCCGCTTTTTTTTTCGAATCCCCATAAAAAAGGACGCCGCAGCGTCCTTTTTTGTTGCCGGTAAAACCTGCTTACTGCGCAGGCGTCTCGGCAGCCGATGCGGCGGCAGCGGCTTCAGCTGCCTCGCTGGCAACCGCCTTCATCGACAGGCGTACCCGACCCTTTTCGTCGGCTTCCAGCACCTTGACGCGCACTTTCTGGCCTTCCTTGAGGTAGTCGGCAACGGCATTGACCCGCTCGTTGGCGATTTGCGAGATGTGCAGGAGGCCGTCACGACCCGGCAGGATGCTGACAATCGCCCCGAAATCGAGCAGCTTGAGCACGGTGCCTTCGTAGGTCTTGCCGACTTCAACATCAGCGGTAATCGCTTCGATGCGCGCCTTGGCCGCATTCGCCGCATCACTGTTGACCGAAGCGATGGTGATCGTGCCGTCTTCCTGAATGTCGATCGTGGTGCCGGTTTCTTCGGTGATGGCACGGATGACTGCGCCGCCCTTGCCGATCACGTCACGAATCTTCTCGGGATGAATCTTCATGGTGTAGAGGCGCGGCGCATAGGTCGACACTTCCTGACGCGGTGCGGCCACTGCCGTCTGCATCTGGCCGAGGATGTGCAGGCGGGCTTCCTTGGCCTGCGCCAGGGCAACCTGCATGATTTCCTTGGTAATGCCCTGGATCTTGATGTCCATCTGCAGCGCGGTCACGCCGGTATCGGTACCGGCAACCTTGAAGTCCATGTCACCGAGGTGATCTTCGTCACCCAGGATGTCGGTCAGCACGGCAAAGCGGTTGCCGTCCTTGATCAGGCCCATGGCGATCCCGGCGACGTGCGCCTTCAAGGGCACACCGGCGTCCATCAGCGCCAGCGTCGAGCCGCACACCGAGGCCATCGAGCTGGAGCCATTGGATTCGGTGATTTCGGAAACGACACGCATGGTGTAGGAGAAATCATCCGCTTTCGGCAGCACGGCAATCATCGCGCGCTTGGCGAGACGGCCGTGGCCGATTTCGCGCCGCTTCGGCGTACCAACGCGACCGCATTCGCCGGTGGCGTAGGGCGGGAAGTTGTAGTGCAGCATGAAGCGCTCGCGG
>CAYMYD010000154.1:0-6191 GCA_964394535.1 uncultured Propionivibrio sp.
TTTTGCCAAGCGCAGGCAGAAAAATCAGGCAAGGCGCACCCTTCTCCCTTCACTCTTCCCCCTTCACAGGCAAGCGCATGGCATTCATGCGCTTGCCTTGGCCCACGCTTACACCTTGCGATAAACCTCCGCTCCGCTCTTGACGAACTCCACGGCCTTCACTTCCATGCCCTTTTGCAGGGCGGCCTGTTCATCAATGCCCTGCGCGGCAGCAAAATCGCGCACCTCCTGCGTGATCTTCATCGAGCAGAAATGCGGGCCGCACATCGAGCAGAAGTGGGCGACCTTGGCTGACTCCTTGGGCAGGGTTTCATCGTGGAAACTGCGCGCCTTGTCCGGGTCAAGACCAATGTTGAACTGATCTTCCCAGCGGAACTCGAAGCGCGCCTTGCTCATCGCGTTGTCGCGAATCTGTGCGCCGGGATGTCCCTTGGCGAGATCAGCCGCATGCGCGGCGAGCTTGTAGGTGATGATGCCTTCCTTCACGTCGTTCTTGTCCGGCAGGCCCAGATGTTCCTTGGGTGTCACATAGCAGAGCATCGCCGTACCGTACCAGCCGATCATCGCCGCGCCGATGCCGCTGGTGATGTGGTCGTAACCGGGGGCGATGTCGGTGGTCAAAGGGCCGAGCGTGTAGAACGGCGCTTCCTTGCAGTATTTGAGCTGCAAATCCATGTTTTCCTTGATCATGTGCATCGGCACATGGCCGGGGCCTTCGATGAACACCTGGCAGTCGTGCTTCCAGGCGATGTCGGTGAGTTCGCCGAGCGTTTCCAGTTCGGCGAGCTGTGCCTGGTCATTGGCGTCGTAAATCGAACCGGGGCGCAGGCCGTCGCCGAGCGAGAAGGCGACGTCGTAATCCGTCATGATCTCGCACATCTCCTCGAAATGCGTGTAGAGGAAACTCTCCTTGTGGTGCGCGAGACACCATTTGGCCATGATCGAACCGCCGCGTGAAACGATGCCGGTCATCCGGTTGGCGGTCATCGGTACGTAACGCAGCAGCACCCCGGCGTGGATGGTGAAGTAGTCGACGCCCTGCTCGGCCTGCTCGATCAGCGTATCGCGGAAGATTTCCCAAGTCAGTTCTTCGGCCCGGCCACCGACCTTTTCCAGCGCCTGATAGATCGGCACCGTGCCAATCGGCACCGGGCTGTTGCGGATGATCCATTCGCGGGTTTCGTGGATGTTCTTGCCGGTGGAAAGATCCATCACCGTATCGCCACCCCAGCGGATCGACCAGGTCATTTTTTCGACCTCTTCGGCAATCGACGAGCCGAGCGCGGAATTGCCGATATTGGCGTTGATCTTGGTCAGGAAATTGCGGCCGATGATCATCGGCTCGGTTTCCGGGTGATTGATGTTGGCAGCGATCACCGCACGGCCCCGGGCCACTTCGCTACGCACGAATTCCGGCGTGATCTCGTCAGGAATGCTGGCCCCGAAATTCTGGCCGGGATGCTGGCGGCACATCAGTTCGGCGAGTTTTTCCCCTTTCGGCCCGCTCGCTTTCAGCGATTCGATGTAGGCGCGACGGTTCAGGTTTTCGCGGATGGCGATGAACTCCATTTCCGGTGTGATGATGCCCTGCCGTGCGTAATGGAGTTGCGTGACATTACGCCCGGGCTTGGCACGGCGCGGTTTGCGGTGCAGGCCGGGGAAGCGCAGTTCGTCGAGGGAGGGATCGGCGGCACGCTGGCGACCAAAAGCCGAACTCAGGTCGGCGAGCTCCTCGGTATCGCCGCGCTCGGCAATCCAGCCAGCGCGCAGGGCGGGCAGGCCGCGCCGCAGATCAATCTGTGCCGCCGGGTCGGAATAGGGGCCGGCGCAGTCATAGACGAAGATCGGCGGGTTTTTCTCGCCGCCAAAGGCAGTTGGCGTATCGTCCTGCGAAATCTCGCGCATCGGCACCCGGATATCCGGACGGCTGCCGGTGATGTAAATCTTGCGAGAATTGGGCAGTGGCACGATGGCGGCTGCATCGACGCGCGCTTCGGCGGCGACAAATCTGTCAGTGGTGTTCATGAACATTCCTTGCAATGTGGCGTTAAAAATCGGGCGCGACAATGCGCCGCCTCAACGGAACAGGCAGGGATGCGAGGCAGGACGGGGAAGGGGCGGGAGGCCTGGTTCTTCCGTTTCCCTGCGACGGCATTACCCGTACAGGTTCAAAGGGACTTTCTCAGCCGCACCACCAGAACAGACAGTGCAGCACCCCTAACGTGTTTACCCAAGGTACTGGAATTACCGGGTTTAGGCAAGCGAGATGGCGTAAAAACGGCGTAAAAAAACCCGGACAATCCAGGCACTTGCCGGATTGTCCGGGTCAAATCGGGGCTTGGGCGCGCATGCCACAAGCCCGCTTCAGGCTCAGATTTTCAGCGACGGGATCAGCTTGTCGACATCACCGCCTGCAGCCTTGATGCCTGCCATCCGTCCAAAGGTGATGCAGCGGCCATGGCCGATACCAGGGCAGATGGTGGGATAGTCGTTGGCAAAGAACTCACCCGCTGCCGAACCGACAACGTACAGCCCTTCGACTCGCTTGCCCTCTTTATCCAGCACTTGCAGGCTGCTGTCGGTGCGGATGCCACCGACCATGGTCAGCGTCGTGCTGGCGAGTTTCCCGGCGTAGAACGGTCCGGTCGAAATCGGCGTGAGCAGGACGGCGCGCTTGCCGTAGTCGTCGTCATTCTTGTTTTCGTAAAGCTCGTTATAGCGTTTGACGGTCTTCAGGAAGTTATCGACCGGCACCTTCATTTTTTGCGCCAGTTCTTCCAGCGTGTTGGCGACCAGCACCTTGCCGTCCTTGATGTGCGCGTCCTGCGTCATCTTTTCGACTTCCTGGTTCCAGCCCTTGCCCCAGGGCTGCCACATCTGGCCGTAGAAAAGCCCACCGGCCAGATTGGCATCGACCTGCGATTTGACCTGTTCCAGCCACTTGGCGTCATACACCGACCAGGCGACGCCGTGCGGCTGCAATTCCTTGTCGCAGCTCTTCGACTGGGTGTTAACGTCCTCGTTCATGAAGCGCTCGCCGTTGGCGTTGACGTGCAGGAAACCGTAGCTGGCCGCACCGGCTTCTAGGTGAATCACTGCGGCGTGCGGTTCGTGTCGCTGCATGTCGCCCCCGGCCTGCAGGGCCATGATGTGTCCGTCGCCGGTGTTGCACTTGTTCGGGAAGTAGATTTGCGCATCAGCACGCAGCGTGAAGGGGGAGTAGCGCTTGACCATTTCGCGGTTCGAAGCGTAGTCGCCGGTCGCAATGATGACGCCCTTGCTGGCGTTGTACTGGGTGTAGTTGCCTTTTTTACCGGTGATAATGCCGGTGACACGGCCCTTGCCTTCACGCAGGAGCTTGACCGCCGGGGTGCGGTAGGCAAAGGTCACACCGGCTTCCTGCGCGGCCTTTTCCAGCGCCGGCACCAGCGTCACATTGCCGATGCCCTTGGAATTGCCATAGACGTAGGAAAGGTCGGCTCCGTCTTCATAGAAGATGTGCGTGACCGGGTGTTCGGTGTATTCCGGTCCTTTGTAATAACCTTCCCACAGCGTGGCCTTGAGGCCCTTTTTGGTCGCGTGATCGAGTGTCCAGTCCATGCAGGCACCGCTCTTGCGCGCAAAATCCCAGAGCAGCTTTTCGTCAACGCGGCCCTGCGCCCAAACAACCCACTGACGGATGATCTGGCGGTAGTCGCATTTGACGCCCATTTCCTTTTGCAGCTTGCTGCCAAACGCCGTGATATGGCCACCACGGGCTGCCGGGGTCCGGTTCTTGTCAACCACGATCACTTTTGCGCCCTGCTCGGCCGCAGAAAGTGCGGCAACGATCCCGGACAGGCCGGCGCCGATCACCAGAACGTCGGTATTGACGGTCTGTTTGATTTCAGCGGCAGGGACAAGCACCGGCTTTTCCCAGCTCCAGTCGCTGCATTTGACAGCGGCATCCGCCGGAGAGAGGTCACCAGCATGCGCTGCGCCCGGCAACAGTGATGCGGCGGCGGCACCCGCGACAGCGGCAGAACTGCTCTTAAAGAAATCACGGCGACTCATGCCGGTTTTGACATTTTTTTCTGAACTCATGGAAACCTCCCGTAAAGATGCTGGATTGAAAAAAGAACTACTTGACCTCGATATCCCAGGTGTGACATTCGTTACACATCAGCGTCCCCTTGCTGTGAATCTTGTGGCAGCTCAGGCATTCGATATCGCCGTAGTGCGAGTTGTGCACGTTGAGCACGGTCTCACGGTTGCCGTGCACGATGGTTTTCGGCTTGTAGGCGTCCTCGATGTCGCCGTGGCAATCGCCGCAGACTTCGGTTTTGGCGGGGGTTGTCGGCTTGGCGACGCCATGACAGTCCTCGCAGCTAATCGATTTCGCTCTGAGCAAATGCCGGAAACTGGTGGTGTTGGGCAATTCGGCAGCGTGGGCGAAACCTGACAGCAGCAGGATCAGGCAGATTTTTCCAATGTGGCGCATGGGCTATCCGTCCGTTGGCAAAGTGTTTTTGGGGAGCACACATCTTTTCCAGATAAATGGTGCAAAAAACATGCCAAAGCAAGGAGAGTTCAAGCGGTTGTTTTATCGAGACAAAATAATTTCTCGTTGATGGACATGTCCTGTTCTGGGAAAATAGTGTATCGATATGGAACAGTCGTGCGAAATGAGTGCTGGAAACTACAATCTGTTTGACCTCTTCAAATACGATGAAAACGAGGGGATCATTCGTGTGCTGGGGCAACGCGCGGTGCTGTTCGACGCTGTGGCACTGGGCTTTCTCAGAAAAGAACTGATCGATTCATTCGGCGTTTCGGTAGCGCGTTCCATCCTGACACGCATGGGTTATGCCCACGGCTGGCGCGTTGCCGAAGTGCTGCACACCAAATTCCCGATGATTTTTGCCGATGTGCAAGCCGGTGCGCATTGCCACAAGCTCTACGGTATTACCGTTTCCACCGACTTCAAATCCTCGAATGGGCAGGGAGACGAACCGCTGATACAGGCCAGCTGGGTCAATTCGGTCGAACTGGAACAGCATCTTCTGCTGTTCGGCAAAGGCGAGGAGCCGGTCTGCTGGATGCTGACCGGCTTTGCCAGCGGCTACGAGTCCTACAAAAACGGTCGGGAAGTCTATTTCATCGAGCACAAATGCATTGGGCGCGGTGATGCGATCTGCCAGATGCAGGGGCGCTTCAAGGAGAAATGGTCAGAGGCATACCGGGAACAACTCGGCTTTTTCAGTCTGGCTTCCGCCGATCAGGTGCTCAAGGAGTTGACACTGAAGCTGAAAAAAACGGAAGCCCAGATTGCTCGGAAACAGCGCCAGCTTGACCTTTTGGAGCCGGTTGAAGTCGAGCATTTCGGTTTTTCCGTGCGCAGCAAGGCCATGCAGCAATTGATCAGCCTGGCCCGGCATGTCGCCCGGGTGGATATGTCGGTGGTGGTCATGGGCGAAAGTGGTGTTGGCAAGGAACGGATTGCGCGTTTCATCCATGAACACTCGACGCGGGCGATGAAAGCCTTTGTCGCGGTGAATTGCGGCGCGCTTTCGGAAACCCTGCTCGAAAGTGAGCTGTTCGGTCATGCCAAAGGCGCTTTTACCGGAGCAGACCGCGACCGCGCCGGCCTGTTCGAAGAAGCGGCGGGCGGCACGATTTTCCTTGATGAAATCGGCGAGGTTTCACCGAACATGCAGGTCAAACTGCTGCGCGTCCTGCAGGAAAAGGAAGTTCGCCGTCTGGGTGAAAACAAGGTGCGGCCGGTCAATATCCGGGTCATCGCGGCAACCAATCGTAATCTGGCAGAAGACGTGGCTTCAGGACGCTTCCGCGCCGACCTCTATTACCGCCTGTGTGTGATCGAAATTACCGTACCGCCCTTGCGCGAACACCCGGAGGATATTTTGCCGCTGGCCCGCCTGTTTCTGGAGCAGGCCAAGGCCAGCGTGAGCAGCGAGGTGCACGGCTTTTCACCGCAGGCGATGGCGAGTCTGCTGGCCTATCATTGGCCGGGCAATATCCGCGAACTCAATAACGTCGTGGCCCGCAGCCTTGCCCTGTGTCCGGGCAAACTGATCGAGGCCGAGGATTTGCCACCGGCCTTGTGCGCGGGATCGCTGAGTGTTTTTGCGCCCGGCAAGGACAAAAGCCTTGCCGACGTCGAGCGTGAATACATTCTTGCCGTCCTGCGC
>CAYMYD010000155.1:0-6169 GCA_964394535.1 uncultured Propionivibrio sp.
AATCATACCGTCATTGTGCCGAAAAGCAGGCTGATGCTTTTTTGACGGGACAAGCGCATGCATAAAAAAACGGGGCAATCGCTCGCTGGAGAGATTGCCCCGTCACCGTTCACCGGAGTTCGGGGAGGGTGAGAGCCGGTGAGGGCTGGTGAAGCTGGTATCGAGCAAATGACTCGTTACGCAAACCCGGAGGTTTTGTCGAAAGCCCGTTGCGCTGAAGCTTCCTGCAAAACCGATGTGCGAATGATAACTACTATCATCCAAGAACGCAAGCGGGTTTTGTGATTTTTTAGCAGCCCGGCTGTTACGATTTTCAGACTCCGTGCTTCGCGCTTTTCCGGCGCTGCGAGAGCGCCTTGAGAATGCCGCAGTGGGCGGCATCCTGAGTGCCGTGGCAGCGTTGTTGCAGGGTTTTGAGCTCGGCTTCCAGCGCCTGAAATTCCCGGATTCGCTCCTTGAGCAGTTCGATATGCGCAGCCAGCAGACAGTTGGCTTCAGCGCAGCTTTCGCCGGGGTTGTCCTTGAGCCGCAACAGTTTGCGGATTTCATCAAGCGTCAGGGAAAGTGAACGGCAGTGGCGGATGAAGGCCAGTCGCTGGACATGCTCGTCCGTATAGACCCGGAAATTGCCTTCGCTGCGTGCGGTTTCGGGCAACAACCCTTCGCGCTCGTAATAGCGGATGGTTTCAACACAGGTGCCGGTGGCCTTGGCCATTGCGCCGATTTTCATGGGCTTGACTCTGTAGTAACTACAGCCTGTTAAATGAGTGTCGAGATTAACACCCGAGACATGAAATGGAAACGTGCGGATGCAATTGCTGCGGTCATACGGAAGCACAGGAAGCAAGCGGCAAAACCAGGCTGATCGCCGCCGCTGTCGCGGCAGTGCTGGCAGAGTGCCTTGATCTGGCAGGCTACGGCACGCACTGGGGCGTTGCCGTCCTGGCGCTGGCAGCCATTGCCGGGAGCGGACTGGAAACCTGGCAACAGGGCTGGATGGCACTCCGCCAGGGGACGATGAACATGAAGGCGCTGATCGCGGTGGCGGTGACCGTGGCGATGTGCATCGGTCACTGGCCTGAAGCGGCGATGGTCATGGTCCTGTTGAATCTTGCCGAGCATATCGAAGAAAAATCGCTGGAGCGCGCCCGCCATGCCATCCGTCAATTGCTGACGCTGGTGCCGGAAACGGCGACGGTACAGCAGGAAGACGGACAGTGGCGAGAAGTGGCGGCCAATACGGTTCGGCCAGGCGCGCGGGTACGGGTGCGTCCGGGCGAGCGCATCGCACTCGATGGGGTGGTGCTCTGCGGACGTTCGACCGTCAATCAGACACCGATTACCGGCGAAAGCCTGCCGGTGGACAAGGCCGAAGGCGATCGTGTCTTTGCCGGAACGATCAACGAGGCCGGCTCCTTCGAATTTCTTGTCAAATCACCTGCCGATGATTCCACGCTGGCACGGATCATTCAGTCCATCGAATCAGCACGGGGACGACGGGCACCGACACAACGTTTTGTCGACCGCTTTGCGCAAATCTACACACCCGCCGTATTCATCCTCGCCCTGCTGGTCGCCCTTCTGCCGCCGTTGATCACCGGACAGGACTGGCTCACCTGGCTCTACAAGGCCTTGGTGATGCTGGTGATTGCCTGCCCCTGTGCGCTGGTGATCTCGACGCCGGTGACCATCGTCAGTGGCCTGGCCGCTGCGGCGCGCAAGGGCATTCTCATCAAGGGCGGGAGCTATCTCGAAGCCGGGCGCAAACTCTCGGTACTGGCGCTCGACAAGACCGGCACGCTGACTCACGGTAAACCATCGCTCACGGACGTCGTGCTGCTGGCTGACGAAGCGCGCTGCCGACAGATAGCTGCCAGCCTTGCTGCCCGTTCGGATCATCCGGTTTCACAGGCGATTGCCCGTGGCCTGGCAGAAAACGCCTTGGCAGTCGAGAATTTCAGCGCGCTGCCCGGCCTGGGGATACGAGGCCAAGTCGCGGGGCACCTTTACCATCTGGGCAATCGCTCACTGATCGCCTCACTGGGGATTGAGGCTGCACCACTCGATGATCGCCTGCGCGCGCTGGAGCAACAGGGAAAAACCGTCGTACTGCTGGCCGACCGGCAACAGATCCTTGCCGTCTTTGCCGTTGCCGATACGCTACGTGAAGAAAGCCGCCAGGCCATCGCCGCATTGCACGCATTGGGTATCCGGACGCAAATGCTGACGGGCGACAACCGGCATACTGCCGAAGCCATTGCGCAGGAAGTCGGGATTGGCGAAGTCCGGGGAAATCTGTTGCCGGATGACAAACTGAAATCCATCGAGGCCTTGATTGCCGAAACCGCGCCGGGACAGGTTGGCATGGTCGGCGATGGCATCAACGACGCGCCCGCGCTGGCGGCTGCACACATCGGATTCGCCATGGGCGCCATCGGCACCGATACCGCGATTGAAACCGCCGATGTCGCGCTGATGGACGATGACCTTGGCAAGATTGCCGCTTTCGTCCGTCTCTCGCAAAACTGCTTTGCCATCCTGAGGCAGAACATTGCGCTGGCTTTGGGCATCAAGGCTCTCTTTCTCGGCTTCGCCGTAGCGGGACAGGCGACGATGTGGATGGCCGTTTTTGCCGACATGGGAACCAGTCTGTTGGTGGTCGGAAACGGCCTGCGGCTGTTGCGGAAATAGCCGGAAACAGGCATTGCGCCTTTGCAGTGAATAACAGGGGTTTTCAGGTTTATCGTGAAATCTCTTGATCAGACCGGACTGGAAACGTCGTGCGGAATACTTGCCTCCTGCTGGAAAACAGGCGGGGCATGCCGCGTACCCTCCTGCCCGGCCAGAAAGCAGGGTCGGCCGGTACGCCGGCAACTCTCCTGCTCACGCCAGTAATCGTCATGACTGATACAGCCTGCCTGACAAATCACCAGATCCGCAGCCAGCAGGCTTTCCGCCAGTGGGCTGGCACCGGCCGTCATGCCAACATGCCCGCTCTCTTCGTGAGGTGTTTGTTGAGCATGTTGCCATTGCAATTTTTCCCGCATCAAATCCTGCACCCGATGTAACAGTTGTCGTACCTGGACAAGCAATTCCTGACGTTTTGGCAGATCAGGCACAGCCGCCTTGAACTCGGCCAGATCCTGCTGCATCCAGGCCAGCCGGGTGTGACGAATCATCAGCTCCGCACGCAGGCGAAAGCACTCACGCTGTAATTGTTCGATTTCGGCAGCCTGCGCCGTGATCAACCGGTCACAGCGCGCCTGTATTGATGCGTAGTGGCGCAGCAATACACAGTATTCGTGTGGCTGGCCGGGAGAGACTGGAGCGGTGTTCATGGGCGACCTCGGAAATAACAGGGAATCTTGAGGGGTGACGTCATGCTATCAATAATAAATCTCATTTAAAATTCATTGGAGCGGGGCGGCGCTTGTGCTTTTGTTGAGAACTGTTATCATTTTAACATCAACAACCCGCTGCGAAAAGCAACAAGCGTCGCAGCAATCAGGAGTCTGCCATGACTGTCATACAACGCGGCTTGAGGCCATTCTTATTCCTTCTGCTGCTGCTTTTCCTGAGTGCCCTGCTTTTCATTCCTGCGGCACAGGCGGCTGGAAAATTCAAGGTGGTGACCACCTTCACCGTCATTCAGGACATCGCCCGCAATGTGGCCGGTGATGCGGCGGTGGTTGAATCGATCACCAAACCGGGGGCGGAAATTCATGACTACCAGCCGACGCCGAAGGACATCGTCAAAACCCAGTCGGCGCAGCTTATCCTGTGGAACGGCCTCAATCTGGAACGCTGGTTTGCGCGTTTTTTTGAAAATATCAAAAACGTCCCCTCGGTGGTGGTGACCGAAGGCATTGCGCCGATGGCAATCAATGAAGGCCCCTACAACGGCAACCCCAACCCGCATGCCTGGATGTCGCCGAAAAACGCCCTCGTCTACATCGAGAACATCCGTGCCGCGCTGGTCAAGTACGACCCGGCCAATGCCGAAACCTATAACCGCAGCGCCAGGAAATACAGCGATGACATCATGGCCCTCGATGCGCCATTGCGTGCGCGGCTTGACAAGATTCCGGCCAATGAACGCTATCTGGTGACGAGCGAAGGCGCATTCAGCTACCTCACCCGCGATTACGGCTTTCAGGAAATGTATCTCTGGCCGATCAACGCCGATGAACAGGGAACGCCGCAACAGGTGAAAAAGGTGATCGACGGCGTGCGGGCCAACAAGATTCCGGTGGTCTTCAGCGAAAGCACGATTTCCGACAAGCCTGCCAAACAGGTCGCGAGGGAGACCGGAGCGCGTTACGGCGGGGTGCTCTATGTCGACTCCCTCTCCGGCCCGAAAGGCCCGGTGCCGACCTATATTTCCCTGCTCAAGGTGACGGTGGAAACGATTGCCAAGGGGTTTGGCCGGTGAAATGCTGACCCGAACCGCGCACCGCCTCGCTATCGAGGCCATCACCGTGACCTACAACAACGGTCATACCGCCCTCACCGACGCCAGTTTCCAGTTCACCGGCGGCACCATCTGCGCGCTGGTGGGCGTCAATGGCAGCGGCAAATCAACGCTCTTCAAAAGCATCATGGGCATGGTGAAGCCGGTGACGGGCCGGGTGGCGCTCGATGACCTGCCGATCCGCACGGCCTTGAAACAGAACCTGGTGGCCTATGTGCCGCAGTCGGAAGACGTCGACTGGAACTTCCCGGTACTGGTGCGCGACGTGGTGATGATGGGGCGCTACGGCAAGATGTCCTTTCTGCGCATTCCTTCCGCCGAAGATCAGCGTAAGGTGGATAAAGCGCTCTCGCGGGTCGGCCTCACTGAACTCGCTGGACGGCAGATCGGCGAACTCTCCGGCGGCCAGAAGAAGCGCGTCTTTCTGGCGCGAGCGCTGGCGCAGGAAGGGCGGGTGCTGCTGCTCGACGAACCCTTCACCGGCGTCGACGTGCAGACCGAGAACGCAATCATTGAGCTATTAAGGATGCTGCGTGACGAAGGCCATCTGATCCTCGTATCGACACATAACCTCGGCAGCGTGCCGGAATTCTGCGACCGCGTGGTGCTGATCAACCGCACCGTCCTCGCCGCCGGGCCGACGGCGACGACCTTTACCCATGCCAATCTGGAACAGGCTTTTGGCGGTGTGCTGCGCCACATCCGCCTCTCCGGGACAGCGCTGCACGACGACCCTGACCCGCGCCAGCTTACCGTGCTGGCCGACTGCGAGCGCCCGTTGGTCTATTACGGCGAAGACAAGACCTCGCCGCCGCTACACGGCAAGACGGAAAGCACCGGCAGTGATGCTTGAACTCCTCCTTGAGCCCTTCCATTACGACTACATGCTCAAGGCCATCGGTGCCAGTGCGCTGGTAGGGGCGGCCTGCGCCTTTCTTTCGGCTTACCTGATGCTCAAGGGCTGGTCGCTGATGGGCGATGCGCTCTCGCATTCGGTCGTTCCCGGCGTGGCAGGAGCTTATGCGCTGGGCTTGCCCTACGCCGCCGGAGCCTTTCTCACCGGCATGCTGGCGGCGCTGGCGATGACGCTGATTCGCCATATCACCCGGCTGCGCGAGGATGCAATCATCGGCTTCGTGTTTTCCACCTTCTTCGCTGCGGGACTGCTGATTCTCTCGCTCAATCCAACGGCGATTGACGTGCAGTCGGTAATTTTCGGCAACATCCTCGGCATTGCCGATGAAGACCTCGTGCAGGTCATCATCATCATTGCCGTCACCTTTACGGTGCTCTTTTTTATCTGGAAAGACCTCCTGCTCTGCTTTTTTGACGAGGCCCATGCCGTAACCATCGGCCTGTCGCCCTTGCGCCTCAAACTCGTTTTCTTCACCCTGCTTTCCGCCTGCACCGTCGCCGCCCTGCAGACCGTGGGAGCGATTCTGGTCATCGCCATGGTGATTACCCCCGGCGCGACGGCCTATCTCCTGACCGACCGCTTCCCCCGACTGGTGCTGATCGCCGTGCTGATCGGCGGTCTTTCCAGCGGCGTGGGCGCCTGGCTCAGTTACTTCGTCAACGGCGCAACGGGCGGCGTCATCGTCACACTGCAAACGCTGATTTTTCTCACTGCTTTCGGCTTTGCACCCAAATACGGGGTGCTGTGGCGAAAGGGGAAAAAATGATCGAAGCCCTCGCCTT
>CAYMYD010000156.1:0-6145 GCA_964394535.1 uncultured Propionivibrio sp.
GTTGCGCAAGCCGCAAGCCGAAAAACAGGTGAGGCGCTCCCTTCCCCCTTCCCCCTTCCCCCTTCCCCCGCTGTTCAGCTTTCAGATGGGCACGGTGGCTTGCTGTAGTCCTGCCCAAACACACAGACCCGGTTGCGGCCGGTTTCCTTGGCAACATACATCGCCTGGTCGGCGCTGCGCGCCAGGGTGGTCGGGTCGCTGCCGTGCTCCGGGTAAATCGCCACGCCGATACAAGAAGAGATGGACAGGCGCAGATCGCCAACGATGAAATCTTCGGCCAGCGACGCGCGGATCTTTTCGGCAACGCGGAGGATTTCTTCGGCGTTGTGTGACTCCGGCAACAGGACGACGAATTCATCGCCACCGATGCGCCCCACCGTATCCGAGGCGCGCACGCAACTGACCATGCGCTGCGCCACCTGTTTCAGCACTTCATCACCAACGGCATGGCCCCAGGTGTCGTTGATCGGCTTGAAGCGATCCAGGTCAACACACATCAGCGTGACCTGTTCATGGTTCCGCTGCGCCATCTGCAAGGCCTGCTGCAGGCGGTCGCTGAACAGGCTGCGGTTGGGCAGGTCGGTCAGGGAATCAAAATGCGCCAGACGGAAAATACGCGCTTCATTGGCCTTGCGTTTGCTGATGTCCCGCCCGATGCCGATCATGCCGACCAGTTCGTTCTCCTGATTCAGCAGCGGTGCGGCATTCGAGGTGTTCCAGCGCCAGTCGCCATCAATATGGCGGGCGCGATATTCGACGCCGCTTTGCCGGGTGCGCTCCTCAAGTACCCGCTGGAAAAACGCGCAGAAAGCCGGCAGATCATCCGGATGCAGCAGATCGGCAAAGCTGCGGCCGAGCCAGGCTTCCGGGTCGCTGCCGAGCATCACCTTGCAGGCCGGCGAGACATACTGGAAGCGGCCCTGCGTGTCCAGCGTATAGATGGTATCGCTGGCCGTTTCGACAAAGCTACGGAATTTCTGCTCGCTGCGGTGCAGGCTGTCGTTACTGCGCTGCAACGCCTCGTTGGCGGCGGCCAGCTCCCGTGTACGCTCCTTGACCATGCGGCGCAAGACCAGCGGCTGCTTGAAGATCGCGTAGCCGAGCAGGGCAAGAAGGACGCTCACGGCAGCGGCAGCGACGACTTTGCCGACCAGAACCGGCGTGCTGACCCAGCCGCTGCGCGGGGCGATGCTGAGTATCCAGTGCCCGTTGGGAATATTGAAGCCAAAATCGTGCGGCTGGATCAGCGCGCTTGAGGAAGAACGGGCAAAGATCTCGCGCTCATGGCTGTCCGGATGTTCGCGCCACAGTTCATAGTGGTAACCATTGGCGGGAAGCCTTTCCAGCGCGGAGGTACTGATCAGCTTGTCGACCTTGATCAGCCCGATCGTCAGCCCCCAGAAACGCTGGCTATCGCTCGCATTCGGGTCGTCAAGAAACACCGGCAGGCGTCCGACGATGGCGTACCCCCCCTGCACCAGTTCAAACGGCCCGGCCAGCGTCAGTTTTTGCGTTTCGATGGCCTGACGCACCTCGGTTGATCGGGCGGCATCGCCCAGCAGGTCGTGGCCGATGGCTTTCTCATTCCCCTTCAGGGGAACAATCTGCCGAACGACGGCATCAGGCGCCAGTTGCAGCGAATCAAGGCTCTCGTGAACACGCAACAGGCTGCTGGCAACCCGCTCGAAATCGTTGACCTGCCCGTTGCCCTGACGCACCAGCGCCGCAATGGCATAAACCGCCGACAAGCCCTGATTGATCTGCCGCTGGATCAACTGCCCCTGATCGGCAGCCAGACGGATGGCTTCATTGCTCAAGCGTTCGTGGCGCACCACTTCGGAGAGACCGACCACCGTGCCGCTGACCAGCAGCACCGTGAAGAACAAAAACCCCGTCTTCACCCACACCCGGCGGAGTGACAAAGGGGGTTTATCGCTTCGGCTCATGAGCTTCTCCAGTACCTGTGCTGCATGCTCCAACAATACGCAATCCGCCCGGACTATGCAATGCAATGGACAGGTGGCGGGCAGGGGGCAGAAGGTCGGCAGAGCTGATCGCTGCCGCAAGCGCCGTAGGGGCGGTTCGCGAACCGCCCCTACCAAGGTGACCGGACGCGGAAAGCTTCCATGCTGCTCAAGCTTCCGAGGCGTAGCACCAAGAGAGGCAGAAGGCGTTTCAGTTGATTGAAACTTCAAATGACACCATAAAAAACGGCGTCCGAAGACGCCGTTTGAGTTCGAATCAGGCCGAGGCCGGATTAGAAGTTGTGGCGAATACCCACCATCAGACCATTGTGGTTCTTGTCCGCAACATTGGCATACGTGCTCTGATTCTGGTAGCGAGAATTCGGCGTGTACCAAGAGCTCTTCTCGTTGGACAAACGAGCGTAAGAGGCGTAGAGGTTGGTGCGCTTCGACAGGTTGTGCTCATAACCAATTTGGTAGACCTTGACGTCGGCGTTTTTGGCTTCGTTGTCAGTTGCAGCATAGCCAAGTTTAACCGTGCCATTCGCCGATACCGGGACACCGAGGCCAATCTGCCATGTGGCGTTGTCGTCGTTTGTCTTGTCGAAGGGAATAAGGTTAGGCAAAACTCCCGTGAGGTTAGGGAAGCCGCCTCGTGCTTTTCTCACGGCCTCATAAGAAGCATACAGTTGAACGACCTTGAAGTCATAGGTCGCGGCCACTGTCCATTCCTTCGGATCATTGCCAGAGCTGTAATCATTAACTGCGTAGGTTACAGCGGCCTTGACTGGACCATTGGCGTAGTTGGCACCGATCTGATACATGGTCTGGCGGTCTTTTGTATAGTTCGGAGCAACGCCACCCTTCGCACCACCTTCGTCAACAAAGGCAATGATTGCACCAGCAGTAAAGCCACTGAAAGTCGGCGAAACGTAAGAAATAGAGCTGTCCGGCTTGGTCTGGGCGAAACCGCCGAGCACTTGACCATTACCAGCATTAGCAAAAAGGTTACGGGCTGCAAGGTTGCCCATGTAATCGGCACCAGCACCACCGTGCCACAAATCGCTCATGCTGCTTTGCTTGCCGATCTTCACTGTGCCGAAATTGCCGGCCAGGCCGACGTTGGACTGACGGTTACTGCCCCAAGCAGCATTAGAATCAAGCGAAACAGCGGTTTCAAACTGGAAAATCGCCTTCAGGCCATTGCCCAGGGCTTCTTCGCCCTTGAAGCCAAGACGCGAGGCGGACATGCCACCCGTCATGACACCGGTGGTGCGCTGATTGGCGCTCGAACCAGCCGACCACGAACCGATACCCGCATCAGCAATACCGTAAACCGTCACATTTGATTGCGCAAAAGCAACGCCGGAAACCAGACCGGCAACTGCCAACGCGATGATTTTCTTTTGCATGTTTCCGGCCTGAGCGGAAACCCCCGGTTGTTTCGCTAAAAAGCCACGTGCCCACTGGGTTTCGGGGCGAACACGGCAATCCCTCGTCCGGGTACGATCACGGGGTAAAAGAGAAAGAAATCTGCTTGATCTGTTGTTTTCGGTGCCGATGCCGTTAGCGTGAAAAAACATCTCCGGCCGGCGAAGCACGGATCGTAGGGCGGATAAGCGAAGCGTCATCCGCCGGTTGTTATCAACCGCCGAAGGCGAAAAACAGGGTTTGGATTCAAGACGTTGGACCGGCGGATGGCGCTACGCTTATCCGCCCTACGAAAACCTGCGGATTTTTCATTTCACCTTTCACAGTGCATCTCCCCCTCATTCAGCGCAGGGGGTCGATCCTGAAATATTCTCCGGTGCGGCGGCCGGTGTACCAGCAGGCGAGCAGTTCTTCTCGGTGTATTTCGACCCACGCTTGTGCCAGCAGCAGTTTCGGTGCGGGCAGCCTGCCGAACAACAGCTGGTTGTTCGCCACATCGATTCCCGCTTCTTCGTTCTGGTGAAGCACCAGAACATACGGATCGATTTCCCTCATCGATTTGATGACGGGAAAGGCGATTACCAGACCGTAAAAAGCGGAGATCATCCGGTTCTCGCGGTGTCTTGGCTGGTTGCCTGCGGCTTCGGTGCGCAGGTGGGACAAGTCCAGTCCTTCGATTTCAAAGCGGTTCATGGCGTCAAAGAGGGGGCGCAAGGGGTATTGATCGTTGCCGTATTTTCGTCCGGCGCTGGCGTTGGTGTGTCCGGTCAGGGCGTCGTGCACGCTTTCCTCGATGCCGACGGCGCGGCAGGTGTCCTTGAAGGTGTGACGAAGCGAATGGAAGACCTTGCGCTTGTCGCTGATGCGCACGGTACGCCGCAGGTAGCCGGAAAAGAAGGTGCTGAAATAGCCGCCACGCTTGTTACGCGGGTTGGGTTTGAGCCGGGGGAAGAGGAAAGGCTGCGCTTTGACGCTGTCGACGTAATCCAGAAAGCCGCAGGCGAGCAGTTCGTGGTGCAGGGGAATCCGGCGTCTTGAAGCCGGATTCTTGAGCTTCGAGTGCTCGGCTTCGTCGCTGATGTTCAGGTAGTAGCCCAGCCCCTGGGCGGAATGCAGGTCATGGATCAGAAGCTGCGCCAGTTCCTCGATCCGCGCACCGGTAAACAAGGCCAGCAACGGCAGCCAGTAACAGGCGTCGCCGCCGCCGCTGACCGAGCGGTAAGCGCAGGTGTAGATCGGCGAATGGAAGATGCGTTTCAGGTCGTCGCTGCTGAAGGCAATCCGGCGTTTCCGGTCATGATTGACCGGTGTGCGGACATGCTCGGCCGGATTGCTGGCGATCATTTCGTAGTTGATCGCGGTGCGGAACAGGGTTTTCAGGATGCCGACCTTGTGACTGGCCGTGCGCGCACTCTGCCCTGAATCGAGCAAATAGTCGCGAAAGTCGATGATGTCGCGGCGGACAATGTCCGTCAGCGCCTTTTTTTGTACGAAGTCAGCAAAGGTGTAGAGGATTTTCTGGTAGTCCTCGACGGTCGTGTCCCGGCGTGGGGATGATTTTTCCCACAAGGTGAAAAGCGTTTTGTACGAGGCAGACATGGCGCGATAACCCGGAAAATTGACTGGTACGGATATTAGCCGCGCAAAGCTGCATTGCTCGCGGGGCAGTGTTTTGCGGATCGGGCAATCCCATGATTCGCATGAAATACAAACCCGCCAAAGAAGCACAGGATGCGCGGGGAAAGCCCCTGTTTTACCGTCTTTTTTGCAAGGTCACGGTAGCTCGGCGGCTTTGTGGTGGGTTTTCAGGCCCATCGGCTCTGTTATTGACCGTCAATTTGCACGAAGCGATTGACGAATAACTTGCAGAACGGTGAGAATGTGCGCCAGTCTGCTGTTTATATCCTTCTCATTCTTATAGCTTAATGGGAGATATCCGACGCAGCGGCAGGGGGAAAAATGCGCAAGACGGGATTCTGGAAAACTGATTGGTTTCTTGGCGTGGTGGTCAGCGTTGCGATGCTCGCAGCCGGGGGCAGTGATCTGATCCGCAGCCTGGAACGCAAGGCTTACGATATGGGCGTGCAGGCGTCGAGCCGGACGCCGCTGGACCGTGTGGCGGTGGTGGCGATTGACGACACCTCGATCGCCAATCTCGGGCGCTGGCCCTGGCCGCGTGACCGGCTGGCCAAAATGACCGATCTGCTGGCCGGAGGCAAGGCCAAGGTGATCGCCAATACGGTGTTCTTCTTCGAGCCGCAGATTGATCCTGGCTACCACTATGTGACAAAGCTGCTGGAGCTTCACCAGCAGCATCCGGCAGAAAGCGCCGCGCAACAGGAAATCGGCAAGCTGCTCGCCGAAGCCGAAGTGGCGCTCAATACTGACCGCATCCTGGCCGACAGCATGTCGCATGCCGGGAATGTTCTGCTGCCGATGCTGTTTACGCTGGGCGAGCCGCGTGGCCGCCCGGACAAGGATTTGCCCGAATTCGTCCTGAAGAACGTCCTGCCCAAGGTGGGAGATGGTGAAGGCGATGCCTGGTCGACGCTGAGCGTGCAGGCGCCGATCGAGGCACTGGGCAGCAAGGCGCTGGCGATTGGCCACCTCAATGCCAACGCCGATGTCGATGGGGCCATTCGTAGCGAACCGCTGGTGCTGCGCCATTACAACCAGTTTTTTCCCTCACTGTCGCTGATGATCGCGGCGAAGAGCCTCAATCTGCAAGCGGCTGATCTGCAGGTGAAGCT
>CAYMYD010000157.1:0-6137 GCA_964394535.1 uncultured Propionivibrio sp.
GCTCGCCGGCCAGTTCGTTGGTCACCGCCGTCACGCGCATGCCGCGCATGCCGACACAGGTGCCGATCGGATCGATACGCTGGTCGTTGGATTTGACGGCAATTTTGGCGCGCAGACCGGGATCGCGAGCCGCCGCCTTGATTTCCAGCAGACCGTCGTCGACCTCCGGCACTTCCATTTCAAACAGCTTGATGATGAACTCCGGCGCGGTGCGCGAGAGGATCAACTGTGGGCCGCGCGCCTGCCGGTCAACACGCAGCAAGAAGGCCTTCACACGGTCACCAATACGCAGGTTTTCCCGCGGGATCATGTGCTCGCGCGGCAACAGGGCCTCGATCTTGCCCGCTTCGACAATGGCGTTACCGCGTTCCATGCGCTTGATCGTGCCGGTGACCAGATGTTCCTTGCGCTCCAGGAAGTCGTTGAGAATCTGGTCGCGTTCGGCGTCGCGGATTTTCTGCAGGATGACCTGCTTGGCCGCCTGCGCACCAATACGCCCGAAATCGATCGGTTCCAGTTCTTCCTCAAGGAAATCGCCGATTTCAACCTCCGGATCCTGCTGCTGGGCTTCCGACAGGGGAATCTGCATTTCTTCGCTGAGATATTCCTCGTCCGGAACGACGATCCAGCGGCGGAAGGTTTCAAAATCACCGGTATTGCGATCGACGACAACCCGCACGTCTGCTTCGTCGTGGATGCGCTTCTTGCTCGCCGAAGCCAGCGCCAGCTCGAGCGCACCAAAGACAATTTCCCTGGGAACATTCTTTTCGCGGGCCAGCACATCAACCAGCAGCAAAATTTCACGGCTCATATTCTTACCATCCCTTGTTTGTCCTGGACTTTACCTGTCGAATTTCGGAACCAGCCGCGCCTTGTCCACGTTGGCCAGCTCCAGTTCCACGTCGCCTGTATCCATCGTCAGGCAGACTTTGCCATCCTGCACGCCGCGCAGAACGCCGTTAAAATTGCGACGTCCGGCCAGCGGCAGCCGCAGTCTCAGATTGATTTCCGAACCGGTGAAGCGTTCGAAATCGGCCAGCTTTTTCAGTACCCGGTCAAGACCGGGCGAGGAAATTTCAAGACGCTCGTAATCGATGTTCTCCACCGCCAGAACACGGGACAACTGGTTGCTGACCAGTGCACAGTCCTCGACATCGACACCGCCTTCTTTTTCCGGCTTGTCGATGAATACGCGCAGGATACGGCCTCGCGGACTCTGTTCGATGTCCACGAGTTCGTAACCGAGACCCGTTACCGTTTTGTCGAGAAGTTCGTGCAAATTCATGGCTACAAATAAAAAATGGGCAAAATGCCCATCCAGAAAAGCCCGCTCAAGGCGGCGTATGTGGAAAAACCGCTGAATTATAACCCCATTTTCAGCATACGAAAAGCCTTTTCCCGACAAAACAGGATAAAAAGCGGCCAAAAACCGGCCATTTATCCGCAAGTAGCGCGCTGGAAAAACGCCCGCAAAAGCTGTCCGGATTTCCTTTTTCCTTGAACCCGGATTATCCTTCGCCTTCTGCCCTTTTGCGACAACCCAGCGAATCATGAACATCACTTACAAGACTCCCGAAGAAATCGAGAAAATGCGCGTGGCCTGCCGGCTGGCTGCCGAAGTCCTCGATTACATCACGCCGTTCGTCAAGCAGGGGGTCACGACCGCAGAGCTCGACCAACGCTGTCTGGACTACATGGTCAATGTCCAGGGCTGTGTTTCGGCCTCGCTGAATTACGCACCACCGGGTCACACCCCCTATCCGAAAGCCACCTGCATCTCGCTCAACCATCAGGTCTGCCACGGCATCCCCGGCGAGCGCAAGCTGAAGAACGGCGACATCCTCAACATCGACGTGACGGTCATCAAGGATGGCTATCACGGCGACACCAGCCGCATGTATCAGGTTGGCGAAGTGTCGATCCAGGCGCGCCGCCTGTGCGAGATCACCTTCGAATGCATGTGGCTGGGTATTGCCCAGGTGCGCCCCGGGGCACGACTCGGCGACATCGGCCATGTCATCCAGCAATATGCGGAAAAATCCGGCTATTCGGTGGTGCGTGAGTTCTGCGGCCACGGCATCGGCGCCCGCTTCCATGAAGACCCGCAGGTGGTGCATTACGGCCAGCCGGGTACCGGCGTCGAGATCCGTGAGAACATGATTTTCACCATCGAACCGATGATCAATGTCGGCAAGGCTGCCATCCGCGAACTGGGCGACGGCTGGACCATCGTCACCCGGGATCGCAGCCTCTCGGCACAGTGGGAACATACGGTGCTGGTCACCGCCACGGGCTACGAGGTGCTGACCCTGTCGGCCGGCGCACGACCGGCACCGGAATGGATCAAGGCGGCGCAATGAGTCGCTACCTCGCGCAGTGCGACGAACTCCGCGTCCGCTGCAGAACCCGACTTCAGGACGAACAGGCACGCCTCAAGCAGCGCTTTCTTGAGACCTCTGATTCGCTGGCCCTGCTCCAGGCACGCAGTCGCCTGGTCGACGAAGTGCTGTGCGAATGCTGGCAGGCGCTGGAGATTCCGCCCACCCTGGCCTTGCTTGCCACCGGCGGCTACGGCCGCGGCGAGCTGTGGCCGGCTTCGGATATCGACCTGCTCCTGCTGCTGCCGGAAAAACCCGACGAGGCGCTGACCGCCCATCTGGGAACCCTGATCGGCCTCTTTTGGGACATTGGTCTGGAAATCGCGCATAGCGTGCGCACACCGGAAGAGTGCCTGCGTGATTCCTCCCGGGATCTGACGATGCAGACCGCCTTGGTGGAATCCCGCCTGCTGACCGGCAACGCCGCGCTGGCCGAGGCTTTTCTTGAGACTTTCCGGGCACAGATCGACCCGCAGGCCTTCTTTCAAGGGAAGCGGCTGGAACAGGAAGAGCGTTACCGGCGTTACCATGAGTCGCCGTACAGCCTCGAACCCAACTGCAAGGAAAGCCCCGGCGGACTGCGCGACCTGCAAAACATCCTGTGGATCGCCCAGGCGGCCGGTTACGGCAATGGCTGGAACGACCTGGAACGGCATGGCTTCATCACCCCGGCGGAAGCGCAGGGGCTGGCACGCCGCGAACGCTTCCTGCAAGGGCTGCGCATCCACTTGCACCTGCACACCGGCAAGCATGAAGACCGGCTGCTGTTCGACTATCAGACGCTCATCGCGGAAAAGCTCGGTTTCGCCGACACCCCGACGCGCCGCGCCAGCGAGCAGTTGATGCAGGAGTACTACCGGATCGCCAAATCGATCACCCAGATCAACAGCATTCTGCTGCAGAACATCGGTGTTGCCGTCTACCCGATTCCGGAACAGGCGCCATTGCCGATCAACGAACGCTTCCAGAACGTCCGGCAGCATCTTGACGTGGTTCATGAAGACGTCTTCAACACCACACCGGACGCGATTTTCGAAGCCTTCCTGCTCATGCAGCAGCACCCGGAACTGATCGGGCTGACGGCGCGGACGATCCGGGCGTTGTGGCGCGCGCGCAAGCTGATCGACGACGACTTCCGCGCCAATCCGCTGCACAAGGCGCAATTCATCGCCATCTTCCAGCAGGAACGCGGCATCGTGCATGAAGTGCGGCGCATGAACCAGTTCGACATCCTGGGCGCCTACCTGCCCGAATTCGGCCAGATCGTCGGACAGATGCAGCACGACCTGTTTCACGCCTACACCGTCGACCAGCACACCCTGCAGGTGCTGCGCAACCTGCGTCGCTTCTGCGCCAGCGAATTCGCCCACGAATACCCGCTGTGCAGTCAGCTCATCAGCGATTTCGACCAGCCCTGGCTGATCTACATCACCGCCCTGTTTCACGACATCGCCAAGGGGCGCGGCGGCAACCACTCGCAGCGCGGCGCGGTTGACGCGCTGGCCTTCTGCAACCGTCACGGCCTCGCCCCGGAAGAGCGCGAACTGGTCGTCTGGCTGGTACGCCATCACCTGCTGATGTCCAGCGTCGCCCAGAAAAAGGACATTTCCGACCCGGACGTGATCAGCGCCTTTGCCGCCACGGTGATGGACGAGCGACACCTGACCGCCCTCTATCTCCTGACCGTCGCCGACATTCGCGGCACCGGCCCGAAAGTCTGGAACGCCTGGAAAGGCCAGCTGCTTGAAGAGCTGTACCTGCACACGCAACGCCACCTGCTCTCCGGCGGCAAGGCGTCGGTCCGACAGGGGCTGATCCAGGAAAAGCAGCAGGAAGCCGAACGGCTGATGCGCTATCTGGCAATGCCGGAAAGCGCACACGAACGGCTATGGAACCAGCTCGACACGGTTTACTTCCTGCGCCACTCGGCAGAAGAAATCGCCTGGCACGCCAATGCACTGCTCTACCGCACCGACTGCCCCCGGCCGGTCGTCAAGGCCCGCATCAGCCCGCATGGTGACGGCATCGAGGTGATGGCCTATACCCACGACACCCGCGATCTGTTTGCCCGCATGGTGGGATTTTTCAGCCGCGCCGGTTTCAACATCATGGACGCCAAGATTCACACCACGCGCCACGGTTACGCGCTGGACAGCTTCATCCTGCTCGATGTCAGCGGCCGTGACGACAACCGCGGTCTCATCCAGTTCATCGAACACGAACTCAGCGACCGTCTGACGCGGGAAACGCCACCGGAAGCGCCGATCAACGTGCGTCCCTCGCGCCAGGTCAAGCATTTCCCGATCCTGCCGATGGTCAGCATCGAACCGGACGAAAAGGGCGCACACTACGTCCTCTCGGTCAGCGCCGCCGACCGCCCCGGCCTGCTTTACATCGTCGCCATGACCCTCGCCGACTACGGTGCCAACCTGCACACCGCAAAGATCGCCACCCTGGGCGAGCGCGTCGAAGACACCTTCCTGATCAGCGGCAGCCAGCTCGACAACTCGGCCAGCCGCATCCGGCTGGAAAGCGAACTGCTGGAACGGCTGGCGAACTGACGTAAAACTGGCGAAGCCACCTGACACTCACTAGCCACCAGCCACTGTATTGCGCTGCGCTCGTGTCGGCTGCGGGGCCATCTGCACGACGATGATGCAGATGAAGATCAGCGCGCAGCCGCCCATGCCCATCGGCGTCAGGCGATCCCCCATCAGCAGGAAGCCGAACAGTGCGGCAAACAAAGTCTCTGCCGAGAGGATGATCGCCGCATCCGTCGGCAAGGTATGACGCTGGGCGATGACCTGGATGGTATAGGCCAGCCCCACGGAAAGGAAGCTGGTATACAGAATCGGCAGGGCAGCACGTTCGATACCGGCCAGTGTTGCACTTTCCGTCAGCGCCGCCCAGACGAGACAGGCCACGGCACAGGCCAGAAACTGCCCGCCAGCGACGAAAAACGGTGCATTGAAGCGCTCGGCCACACCACCCACGAACAACACATGCAGACCCCAGAAGAGACTGCTGGCGATGACCCACAGATCGCCCGACTGTAATTCCACCGGCCCGGCCCCCGACAGCATCCAGGTACCGACCAGGCAGCCCAGCGCACTCGGCCAGACAGTCCAGTGCGGCCGGAGACGATAGAGCCCCCAGGAAACCAGCGGCATCAGGGGAACGTACAGCACCGTCAGAAAGCCGGTATTGGTCACGCTTGTAGTCACCAGCCCGGTCTGTTGCAGCACCGCACCCAGCGTCAGCAGCAGCCCCAAGCCGATCACGCCGAAAAAATCGTTCCGGCGTGGGCGCTCCGTGCGTCGCCGCAGCCCCCGGAAGTCACGCCAGGCCAGCGGGGCGACGATCAGCGCGCCGAGCAGAAAGCGGATGCCAGTAAAGGTGATCGGCGGCAGATCGTCCATGCCATGCACCTGGGCGACAAACGCCGACCCCCAGATCATGGCGATGAACAGCAGCAGCAGATTGGCCTGGAGTCGTGTCATCGGAAGTGGCCACAGATTAAAGGCGAAGGATTTTTTGGTGTGAAAACCCTTGAATTTCCTGTAGGAGCGGCTTTAGCCGCGATTGGGCGATTGCGTCCCCGGACACGCCGTATCGCGGCTAAAGCCGCTCCTACAGGGCATCGGCAACTTTTCATCATTCTGGGACAATGCGCACCATGACAGTCAGGCTCAGACATTGCTGCTGCCGACCAGCGCCGCGATGATCGTGCGCACACGGCCCATGGATTCCTGCAAGACC
>CAYMYD010000158.1:0-6085 GCA_964394535.1 uncultured Propionivibrio sp.
CGCTCGGCGACCTTGACGGCGATGCGGCGGGCGATCGAGCGGTAAATTTCTGCCGCGCGCGAGTCGGGGGCGCCGACCACCGTGGGCTTGCCTGCATCGGCCATTTCCCGGATCGCCAGTTCCAGCGGCAGGGCGCCAAGAAATTCGGCCGAGTAATCCGCACACATGCGCTGCCCGCCACCGTGACCGAAGATGTGTTCTTCGTGACCGCATTGCGGGCAGATGTGGATGCTCATGTTTTCAACGAGGCCGAGAATCGGAATGCCCACCTTGTCGAACATGCGCAGACCCTTCCTGGCGTCGATCAGCGCAATGTCCTGCGGCGTGGTGACGATCACCGCACCGGTGACCGGCACCTTCTGCGCCAGTGTAAGTTGCGTGTCGCCGGTTCCCGGCGGCATGTCGACGATCAGGTAATCGAGATCGTCCCACTGCGTCTGATTGAGCAGTTGCTCAAGCGCCTGGGTGACCATCGGCCCGCGCCAGACCATCGGTGAATCGACTTCGATCATGAAGCCGATGGACATCGTTTGCAGGCCGTAGGCGGCAAGCGGCAGGATGCTCTTGCCATCTTCCGATTCCGGCTGCTGTCCGGCCAGACCGAGCATCTGCGGAATCGACGGGCCGTAGATGTCGGCATCCAGCAGGCCGGTGCGTGCGCCCTCCTGCGCCAGCGCCAGCGCCAGATTGACCGCCGTCGTGCTTTTGCCGACGCCGCCCTTGCCGGAAGCCACGGCGATGATGTTCTTCACGCCGGGCAAGGGTTTGAGCGTTGCCTGTACGGCATGGGCGACAATTTTGAAGCTCACATTGGCATTCACGCTGCCGACCCCCGGCACGGCCGCCACGGCTTTTTTCACCAGCCGCCGGATGCTTTCGATCTGCGTCTGCGCCGGATAGCCCAGCTCGATCTCCAGCGACACGACATCGCCTTCGATGGTGATGTTTTTGACTTCGCGTGAAGTGACAAAATCCTTTTGCGTATTCGGGTCAATCAGTTCCTTCAATGCGGCCTGTACGGCCTCCTTGCTCACGCTCATTCTTTGCTCCTTGCCTGAAAACGGTGATTTTCACCGGCTCAAAAGCCGGAAGGCTCGTACTTTGCTAGAATATGCCGCTCTCCGCAAGCAATTTCCCCTTCCCGCATTCCAGAACCGAACGTCACCATGACCCGTAAACTTCTCGTCACTTCCGCCCTGCCCTACGCCAACGGAGCCATTCACCTCGGCCATCTCGTCGAATACATCCAGACCGACATCTGGGTACGTTTTCAGAAGATGCAACCGAAAGACCGGGTGGCCGAATGCTGGTACGTTTGCGCCGACGACACGCACGGTACGCCAATCATGCTGCGTGCCGAAAAGGAAGGCATCACGCCCGAAGCACTGATCGGGCGCGTACATGACGAACACGTGCGCGATTTTGCCGGTTTCCACGTTGCCTTTGACAATTTTCACAGCACCCATTCGCCGGAAACGCAGCACTACGCCAACAAAATTTACGCCCGCCTGCAAGCGGCCGGGCTGATCGAAAAACGCAGCATCGAGCAGTACTTCGACCCGGAGCGGCAAATCTTCCTGCCTGACCGTTTCATCAAGGGCGGCTGCCCGAAATGCGGCGCGGAAGATCAGTACGGTGACAACTGCGAAGCATGCGGCGCGGCCTATACGCCGAACGAACTGAAGAACCCCCGTTCGGCCATTTCCGGGGCTGTCCCCGAACTGCGCCATTCCGACCATTATTTTTTCAAGCTCTCCGACCCGCGCTGTCAGGACTTTCTGCGCCGCTGGACGCGTGACTCCGGTCGCCTGCAGACGGAGGCCGCCAACAAGATGCAGGAATGGCTGGGCGATGACGAAGAAAACAAGCTCTCCGACTGGGATATTTCGCGCGATGCGCCGTATTTCGGCTTCGAAATTCCCGATGCACCGGGCAAGTATTTCTACGTCTGGATGGATGCGCCGGTGGGCTACATGGGCTCGTTCAAAAACCTGTGCGCCAAGCGCGGGATGGATTTTGACGCCTGGTGGAAGGCAGACACCGACACCGAGCTCTATCACTTCATCGGCAAGGATATTCTCTACTTCCACGCGCTGTTCTGGCCGGCCGAACTGGAATTTGCCGGGTTCCGCACCCCGACCAGCATCTTTGCCCACGGCTTTCTGACCGTCGACGGGGCCAAGATGAGCAAGTCGCGCGGCACCTTCATCACCGCCGAAAGCTATCTCGCCCAGGGACTTGACCCGGAATGGCTGCGCTACTACTACGCCGCCAAGCTGAACAGCACGATGGAAGATATCGACCTGCGGCTCGACGACTTCATCGCCCGCGTCAATGCCGATCTGGTTGGCAAGTACGTCAATATCGCCAGCCGCTGCGCCGGTTTCATCAGCAAGAAATTCGCGGGCAAGCTGGCCGCCACCGACGCCGAGTGGCTCAAACCCTTGCGCGACGCCGCGCCGCACATCGCGCAGGCTTACGAGGAGCGCGAGTTCAGCCGCGCCCTGCGCGAAATCATGGCGCTGGCTGACACGGCCAACGTCGTGGTCAACGAACGCAAACCGTGGGAGCTTGCCAAACAGGAAGGCCGGGATGCCGAACTGCACGCCGCCTGTTCGGAAGCCATTGAAGCGTTCCGCCTGCTCACCCTTTACCTGAAGCCGGTGCTGCCGAAAGTGGCCGAAGCCGTTGAAGCCTTCCTGAACGTCGCGCCGCTTGGCTGGAGCGATGTAAGCAGCCCGCTGCCCGCCGGACACGAGATCCAAACCTATCGCCACCTGATGACACGTATCGAGCAAAAACTCATCGATCAGCTGATCGAAGCCAACAAGGCTTCGCTGGCCCCCGCAGTTGAAGCAGCGCCACCCCCTGCCAAGCAAACACCGGAGAAAGCCGTGGAATCCCCTGCTGAAAACACCAACACCATCAGTATCGACGACTTCATGAAAGTCGAACTGCGCGTGGCGAAGATCGTCGAGGCCGGTCATGTCGACGGCGCGGAAAAGCTGATCCGCCTCGTGCTCGACATCGGCGAGGACAAGCCCCGGCAGGTCTTTGCCGGGATCAAGTCGGCTTACGATCCGGCACAGCTCGTCGGGCGCATGACGGTGATGGTCGCCAATCTGGCACCACGCAAGATGAAGTTCGGCATGAGCGAAGGCATGATTCTCGCCGCCTCCGACCCGGCCGGGCAGACACCGGGCATTTTCCTGCTTGCCCCGGACAGCGGTGCGCAAGCCGGAATGCGTGTCAAATAACGCGTAAAATAGGCCCCTGATGCGCTGCCACCCTGACCTGCCCCCTCACCATGCTCGCTGAACTCCGACTGCTCGACGGTATTCTGCTGATTGCGCTCGGCTGGCTGGCTATCGGCTTCGCCGGACTGGCCTTCCCGCGCAAGACCGAGCTGATCGGCCACGTCCTCTTCCCGATCGGTACCGCAGGCGGGCTGGCGCTGGCCTTGCTGGCGCTGCTGGGTATCGGTGCGACGCCACAGGCCTTGATTCTGCCGCTCGGCCTCCCGGATCTGCCTTTTCACCTGCGTCTGGATGCGTTGTCGGCTTTCTTTCTCTGTCTGCTGGGGATCGCCAGTACCGGCATCTCGATCTACGCAGCCGGTTACTTCCGCCACAGCGAAGGGGCGTTGCCGGGGCGGCAGTGCCTGCTCTACCATGTCTTTCTCGCCAGCATGGTCTTTGTCCTGCTGGCCGATGACGGCTACGCCTTCATGGTCGCCTGGGAATCCATGGCGCTTTCCTCCTTCCTGCTGGTCACCTCGGAACACCAGCACAGTGAAATCCGCCGCGCCGGCTATCTCTACCTGCTGATCGCCCACATCGGCGCACTCGCCATCCTGCTCTCCTTCGGCATCATGGCCGGTAGCGCCGGGGATTACACCTTCGATGCCATGCGCGATTTCTACCATGACGGGATCTGGCCGACGGTGGCTTTCCTGCTCGCGCTGTTCGGTTTCGGGGCCAAGGCCGGGCTGCTGCCGCTGCACATCTGGCTGCCGGAAGCCCACCCGGCCGCGCCCTCGCCGGTTTCTGCGCTGATGAGCGGCGTGATGCTGAAAACCGCCATCTACGGCATCATCCGCATCTCGCTCGACCTGCTCGACGACAATCTCTGGTGGTGGGGCGTGCTGTTGCTGGTGATCGGTCTCATCACGGCGATTTTCGGCGTCATTTACGCCGCCATCCAGAGCGACATGAAGCGCCTGCTGGCCTATTCGTCGATTGAAAACATCGGGGTCATTTTCGTCGGTCTGGGTCTCGCGCTGACCTTCAAGTCCTTCATGCTGCCGCACCTTTCGGCGCTGGCGATGACCGCCATGCTGTACCACTGTCTTAACCACGCCTGCTTCAAGAGTCTGCTCTTCCTGTCCACCGGTTCGGTGCTGCATGCCACCGGCGAGCGCAATCTCGGCAAGCTTGGTGGTCTGATTCACCGCATGCCCTGGGTCGCCTGGCTGGCGCTGGTCGGCGTCCTCGCCTCGGCGGGCTTGCCACCGCTCAACGGCTTCATTTCCGAGTGGCTGCTGCTGCAAAGCTTCCTCTTTACCTCCAGCCTGCCGCACGGTTATCTGAACATGCTGCTGCCGGCTTTCGCAGCGGCTGTGGCGCTGGTCGCCGCGCTGGCCGGTTTCGCCATGGTCAAGTTCTTCGGTGTCATCTTCCTGGGGCAGCCACGCGAGGAAAAACTCGCCAATGCACACGATGCCGATCCCCTCGAGCGCACCGGCCTGTGCTGGCTTGCCGCCTGCTGCGTGCTGCTGGGCCTGTTTCCCAACCTGGTGATCAGCACGCTTGATCCGGTGACGCGGATGCTCGTCGGCAGCGGCCTGAAGAGTGCCGCAGCGACCCATGGCTGGTGGCTGCTCGCCCCGATCAGTGCTGACCGTGCCAGTTACAGCGCCGCCGTGTTCTTCATCTGTCTGGCGATCTTCATCCCGCTGGTTTACTGGCTGGTGCGGCGCTTTTTCCACACCGGACACCGCCGCGTCCCGCCATGGGATTGCGGTTTCCCGCTGCAAACGCCACGCATGCAGGATAGCGCCGAAGGCTTCGGCCAGCCGATCCGCCGCATCTTTTCGACCTTCATGCGCCGCACCCGCGAGCATCCGACGCCTTTCGACACCCAGCCGCGTTATCGCAGCATCGTCGAAGACCCGATCTGGTACGCCCTGTATCTGCCAATTGCTGCCCTGGTCGAACGTGGCACGCGCCTGATCGCCTTCCTGCAACAGGGCCGGATTGCGATCTACCTGCTCTACAGCTTCGTCACCCTGCTGGCGCTGCTGGTGCTGACGAGGGGTTGATACGAATGAAGGTGAAACATGAAATGTGGATGCTGGCTCTCCTTGACGACCGTTCAGGAATGCGGGGTTCCGCTGGTGCCGGTGTTTTTTCATCCCGACAAGGCATGAGAGGTGCTCTCCTTTCACCTTTCACCTTTCACTTTTCACTGCCTTCAAAATGAACTTCCACGCCTTTTTTGCCCAACTGTTCGAACTGGCTGCCGCCCTGCTGCTGGCACCGGTCTTGAATGGCTGGGTGAACAAGTGCCGTGCCTGGCTGCAAAACCGCTCGGCGCCGCCCCTGATGCAGACCTGGTACACGCTCTCCAAGCTGTTCGACAAGGAAGTGCTGCTGGCGCATAACGCCTCTTCGCTGTTCCGCGCCGCGCCCTACGTCATTTTCTCGTGCATGGCGCTGGCCTCGGCCATCGTGCCGACCCTGTCGACCGACCTGATCCTTTCCCCGTCGGCGGATGCCATCGCGCTGGTCGGCCTGTTTGCCGTGGGCCGCGTGTTCATCGCGCTGGCCGGCATGGACGTTGGCACGGCCTTTGGTTCGCTCGGTTCGCGCCGCGAAATGCTGATCGGCTTCCTTGCCGAACCGGCGTTGCTGATGGTCTTTTTCACCGCCTCGCTGATTTCGCGCTCGACCTCGCTATCGACCATCGTCGACACCCTGGCGCACCGGGACATCGCCATTTATCCCAGCCTGGCCTTTGCCGGGGTCGCCTTCGTCATGGTTTCCCTGGCTGAAAATGCCCGCGTGCCGATCGACAACCCGACCAC
>CAYMYD010000159.1:0-6082 GCA_964394535.1 uncultured Propionivibrio sp.
GCCCGTCGTTTGAAGTCGGCCAGCCGGAATCCGCTCAGCCAGAGCGTGGCGAAGTAGGCGGCTGCGCCGAGTGTGACCAGCAGGCCAAGGCGTAGCAGCCTTTCCGTCAGCTTCCAGTGCAGCCAGTCGGCATTACTTCCGGCGCAGAACCACAGTGTTACGCCCATCACCAGGAGCGCCAAGGCGAGTTTGCCGCAGAACAGTGCCCAGCCGGGTTGTGGCTGATAGATCCCGTGTCGGCGCAGGCCGCGATAGAGCAAAAAGGCATTCAGGCAGGCGGCCAGTCCGATCGCCAGGGCGAGACCGGCATGCCGCAGCCAGCCGATCAGCGCCAGATTCAGCGCCTGCGTGACGAACAGGGTCAGGAGCGCGATTTTTACCGGCGTGCGGATGTTCTGCCGCGCATAGAAACCCGGCGCCAGCACCTTGACCAGGATTAGTCCCAGCAGACCGACGCTGTAGGCGACCAGGGCATTGCGCGTCATGAACACATCGTTCGCGCTGAATGCGCCGTGATGGAACAGTGTGGTGATCAGCGGCACGGCGATGAGCGCCAGCGCCAGCGCTGCCGGGGCGGCCAGCAGCAGGGTCAGGCGCAGCCCCCAGTCGAGCAGGCGGGAGTACTCGTCAAAGTTTTCGCTGGCGTGATACTTGGCGAGCGAAGGCAGCAGAATGGCCCCGAGCGCCGCGCCGAGCATTCCGGAAGGAAACTCCATCAGGCGGTCGGCGTAATACAGCCAGGACACGCTGCCGGTGCCAAGGAAGGAGGCAAAAATGGTGTTGATCAGGAGGCTGATCTGGGACACCGAGACGCCGAGCACGGCAGGGGCCATCAGCCGGAGAATGCGGCGCACACCCTCGTCTTTCCAGTCGAAGGCAAAGCGCGGCAACATGCCGATGCGCCGCAAGAAAGGCAGTTGCAGGGCAAGTTGCAGTGCCCCGCCAAGAAACACCGCCCAGCCCAGCGCCAGCACCGGCCGCGAAAAACAGGGGGTGGCAAACAATGCCATGCCGATGAAGCTGAGATTGAGCAGCACCGGCGTGAAGGCCGGAATGGCAAAACGGCTCCAGGTGTTAAGAATGCCGCCCGCCAAGGCGACCAGCGACATGAACAGGATGTAGGGGAAGGTGATGCGGGTAAGTTCGACCGTCAGCGCAAACTTGTCGGCGTCGGCGGCAAAGCCGGGGGCGGAGAGATAAACCAGCAGCGGCGCACCGACCATGCCGAGCACTGTCACCAGGAGCAGCACCAGAAAGAGCAGGGTGGCGACCCGGTCGACCAGCCGCCGGGCTTCATCCTCGCCGCGCTTGTTCTTGTATTCCCCGAGAATCGGCACGAAGGCCTGTGAGAACGCGCCTTCGGCAAACAGGCGGCGAAGCAGGTTGGGCAGCTTGAAGGCGACGAAAAAAGCGTCGGTGAGCATCCCGGCTCCGAACACCCTGGCAATGACAAAGTCGCGCACAAACCCCAGAATGCGCGAGAGCAGGGTCATGCCGCTGACTGTAACGAGCGCTTTGAGCAGATTCATTGAATTCGTATTCCTTGTGAAGTCGCCATCTTAGCCGCTTGATAAGCACGCGGTAAAGAAATGCCTTGCAAGTCGCGGATGATGCCTGTAGAATCACGCGCTTTCGATCAACGCATCAGCTTTTAGGATAAAAACCCATGGCCAACAGCGCACAAGCCCGCAAACGCGCCCGCCAAGCCGTCAAGCAACGTGCCCACAACGCCAGCCTGCGCTCCACCCTGCGCACGGCCGTCAAGCGCGTGCAAAAGGCGATCGTCGCCGGCGACAAAGCGGCTGCCCAGAGCATCTATCAGGAATCCGTTTCGGTGATCGACCGCATCGCCGACAAGAAAATCGTACACAAGAACAAGGCTGCTCGCCACAAGAGCCGCCTGTCTGCCCAGATCAAGGCGCTTGCCGCCTGATTGCACACGGCACGGTCATGAAAAACGGCGTCTGCGGACGCCGTTTTTTATTTTTCCAAATAAAAAATAGACACTTGCCTTGATTTCGTATAATTTACTGCATATAACTGGTTTATCTCCTTGAAATCGGAGTGTTTTATGCCATCTCAACCGTCAGCAACGAAATATGGATTCCGCATCCGCACACGGAATGGTGCCGTTGTCGACAAGCTATCGATTTGCGGCAGGGATGAAAAAGATGCCGAGCGCAAGCTGCGCCAGATCTATCTGGGCTGCGAAATTCTGGAGCGTCGGCGTCTGGGGGCGCTGTTGCCACGCACCGGTCCGGTGAGTTACGAGGATGTTGTCGACCTGATCTCCGGTCCGCTCTCTCCGGGCGTGGTCAAGTAGGCGCGGGTTGCTCTGGTCAGGATGCCTTGGCCGTGCAGTTCGGTGTACAGCGCCTGGTAATCCCTGGCGCCGGCACTGGTCGGGTTATGGGTGAAAACATCGTGTTTTTTTGACGGGCTCTCGGCCACGGCGACATTTTCGGAAATGACCGTGGCGCAGACTTCGCTGCCATAACGCTGGCGTAACTGTCTGGCCACATCGACGCTCATGTTGCGACGGTAATCAAAACGGGTCAGCAGATAGCGGCGCTCGACCCGGCGCTTGAGTACCGGTTCAAGAATGCTCAGGGTCTGGGTCATCTGTTCGGCGGCTTGCAGCGACAGGTAATCAGTCGAGATCGGGATGAGCAGGCAGTCGCAGGCAAAGATGGCATTGAGCGCCAGTACGCCGATATACGGACAGCAGTCGATCAGGGTGTTCTGCGCTGCCTGTCCGGGAACGGTGTTCTCCAGTTCTTCGAGGCCGTGGCGCAGCTTGTTGAGAACCGTTGGCCCCTTGCCGAAGATCGAGTCGACCTTGATCAGCTGCTGATGCGAGGGGATGAGACGGCCGATGCCTTCCCAGGGGATGATCAGGGCATCCAGGTTGCGTAGCCCCTGATAAAAACCGAAAAGACTGCGTGCCACATCGGGCGATGCGTGACCATGAATCCCCGAGAGATGGCACTGCGGGTCCAGGTCAAGCAGCAGGGGCTGTCCGCCATCACGGTAACTGGCGGCAGCAAGATTGAGCGTCGTGGTGGTTTTCCCGACGCCGCCTTTCTGATTGAACACGGCGATACGCATGGACGCATTGTAGCGTGTTCGTCTGCCTCATAGACAAGGCTTTGCGATTTCCATTGAGGTGAGCATGGTGCTTGCGTCAACCGGGCGCGCCTGCTATGTTCCGCCTCTTGGCAGACAGCTTTTCCGGCTGCCTTTTTCCCTCTTTTTGTTTCCCGGCAGTCCCTTCTGCCGCCTTGCCACGTCCGGAGCTCTGACATGCGTATCGAACAGGATCTGAAACTCGACTTCAAGGATGTCCTCATCCGCCCCAAGCGCTCGACGCTGACTTCGCGTTCGGAAGTTGATATTTCCCGTGAATTCGTTTTTCTCCATTCACAAAAGAAGTACCGCGGCATTCCGATCATCGCCGCCAACATGGACGCTACCGGCACCTTCGAAATGGCACGGGCGCTGGCCAAACACGACCTGTCCGTTGCCCTGCACAAGCACTATAGCGAAGAGGAACTGCTGGCCTTCTTCGCCGCCCAGCCAGAATCGCCGCCGACTTTCTACTCGCTGGGCATTTCAGCACACGATTATGACAAGTTCCGCCGCGTCATGGAGCGTGCCAATGGCAGCATCCGTTACGTCTGTGTGGATGTCGCCAACGGCTACACCAAGGCCTTCATCCGCTTCATCCACAAGCTGCGCGCCGCTTACCCGGACATCATCCTGATGGCGGGTAACGTCGTTACGGGCGAGATGACCGAAGAACTGATTCTCGACGGTGTCGATATTGTCAAGGTCGGCATCGGCCCCGGTTCGGTGTGCACCACGCGCAAGATGGCCGGAGTCGGCTACCCGCAGCTTTCCGCGATCATCGAATGCGCCGATGCGGCACACGGCCTGCGCGGGCTGATCTGCGCCGATGGCGGCTGCACCTCGCCCGGCGACCTGGCCAAGGCCTTCGGTGCCGGTGCCGATTTCGTCATGCTCGGCGGCATGCTCGCCGGTCACGACGAATGCGGTTCAGATGTCGTCGAAGTCGACGGCGAACGCAAGATGCGCTTCTACGGCATGAGCTCGCGCGAAGCAATGACCAAATATTCCGGCGGCGTTGCCGGTTACCGTGCTTCGGAAGGCAAGGAAGTCTTTCTCGACTACCGTGGGCCGGTCGAAGGCACGCTACAGGACATCCTCGGCGGCGTCCGTTCGGCCTGCACCTACGTGGGTGCCCGGCAACTCAAGGAGCTCTCCAAACGTACGACCTTTGTGCGCGTCAGCCAGCAGTTGAACGAGATTTTCGGGGCTTCGTAAGCTGCGATAGCGCGCTTCAGAGGAGTCCTCTGAAGCGCTGCCAATAATGCCTCCAGCGCCGTAAAGTGGCTCAGGGAAGGCTCAGGCCATTCGCCACCCGCACATAATCTTCCACTGACAATTCCTCGGCACGTGCGGTCGGGCTGATGCCCAGACGTTCGAAATCGGCGTCGCTCAGGATGCCTTTGAGGTTGTTGCGCAGCATCTTGCGGCGCTGGGCGAAGGCAGCTGCGACGAGGGTTGATAGCGTCGCTTCACTTCGGGCGTTCAAGGCATCTGCCGGGCGCGGAATCATCCGCAGCACGGCGGAATCGACCTTGGGCGGCGGATCGAAACATTCGGGGGGTACGTCGAACAGCGCGTCAATGACAAAGCGGTATTGCAGCATCACCGACAGCCGCCCGTAATCCGCCGTTCCCGGCGCAGCAACCAGACGGTCGACGACTTCCTTCTGCAGCATGAAGTGCATGTCGATAACGCGTCCGGCAAAACTGGCGAGGTGAAAGAGCAGTGGCGTCGAGATGTTGTAGGGGAGGTTGCCGACCAGCTGCCAGTGCACACTGTCCCCGCCGGGTAAAGTGGCGAAGTCGAAGGACAGGGCGTCTCCTTCATGGATGCTCAGGTGTTGCGGCGAATGCAGCCGTTTCAGCCGGGCAACGATGTCGCGGTCGATTTCAATGACGTGCAGATGGTCAAGTCGTTGCAGCAGCGGTTCGGTCAGGGCACCCAATCCCGGCCCGATCTCGACCACCTTGGCGTCGCGCCGGGGGGCAACGGCCGTGACGATGTCCGAGATGACCTGCTGATCGATCAGAAAATGCTGGCCGAAGCGTTTGCGCGGGGTGTGGCTCATTGGCGCAGCGCCATTTCGATCGCCTGTTCCACGGCAACAAACAGGCTGCCAGGATCGGCCTTGCCGGTGCCGGCGAGTTCAAGCGCGGTGCCGTGGTCGACCGAGGTGCGGATGATCGGCAGGCCGAGTGTGACGTTGATTCCCTGGCCGAAGCTGGCGTATTTGAGGGCGGTCAATCCCTGATCGTGGTACATCGCCAGCACGCAGTCGCCGCGCGCCAGCAGGGGCGGGGTGAACATCGTGTCAGCAGGCAGGGGGCCGATCAGCTGCAGGCCTTCGGCGCGCAGACGGTCGAGTACCGGGATGATCACGTCGATTTCCTCGTGCCCCAGATAGCCGCCTTCACCGGCGTGGGGGTTGAGTCCGGCGACCAGGATACGCGGCTGCTCGATGCCGTATTTGCGCCCCATGTCGCGGTGCAGGATACGCAGGGTTTGCTCCAGCGCCGTCGGGGTGATGGCGGCAGGCACGTCCTTCAAGGCCAGGTGCGTCGTCGCCAGGGCCACGCGCAGACCGCCTCCGGCGAGCATCATGACCACCTGCGGCGTGCCGGTTTTCTCGGCGAGATATTCGGTGTGGCCGGTGAAGGGGATGCCGGCATCGTTGATGATGCCCTTGTGTACCGGCGCGGTGACCATCGCGGCAAATTCGCCACGCTGGCAACCGCCAAGCGCCCGGTCGAGCAGTCCGAGCACGTAGCGGGAATTGGTGGCATCCAGCCTGCCTGGCAGTGAGGGCACAGTCAAGGGGGCGTGGATGACTTCCAGCGTTCCGGCTTGCGGCGATCGTTCCGGCTGCCAGTCGCGCAGTTTCGCCTGAACACCCAGGGTGGTGGCGCGTTGTTGCAGCAAATCCTTGTCGGCGATTACGACGAGACGTGCTGCA
>CAYMYD010000160.1:0-6077 GCA_964394535.1 uncultured Propionivibrio sp.
ACGTCAGGCAGCTGTTCCTCTTCGTCGAAAAGCACGCCGGGGGCAATCAGGATGTCCGGCCCCAAGCCGCTCGGCACCGATACGCCCTGCTCGGCCAGCGCGCGGAGATCTGCCGGGCAGCGCACATAGGGCGCTTCTTTCCAGCCCTGGGCGCTGCCCACCATGCCGCTGGCGACGACCGGCAGTTGCGGCCATTGACGCAACCAATCCGCGGCAATTTCAGCGAAGGCCTGCTCGTAACCGGGAATGCCCGGCTGGGGCAGGCGCTGGATACCGTGGCCGGACTGGCGCGTCTCGGTGATTTTGCCGTCGCACATCAGGAAAGCGCGCAGGCTGGAGGTGCCCCAGTCGAGGGCAAGCAGTTGTGGCGTCATCGGGCAAGCCTTTCTATGCTGGAAAAGGCAAATTCTACCCGCAGTCAAACCGGAATCAGGTCAGAATCAGGTTGTCGCGGTGGATGATTTCCGTTTCATTGATGAAGCCGAGCAACTCTTCGATTTCCGTGCTGTTGCGATGCGCAATGCGGCGGGAATCGCTGCTGCTGTAGTTGACCAGTCCGCGCGCCACTTCAACGCCTTCGGGCGAAAGACAGGCCACGGCGGCTCCACGCTCAAATTCGCCCAGCACTTCAACGACACCGATCGGCAACAGGCTCTTGCCTTCACGCAGCGCCTTGACCGCCCCGGCGTCGAGCTGCAGCTTGCCGCACAGTTGCAGATGATCGGCCAGCCATTGCTTGCGTGCATTCAGCGGTGGCGTTTCGGAAACCAGCAGGGTGCCGACCGGCTCACCCCGGGCGAGGCGGATCATCACGTCCTTTTCGTGGCCGCTGGCGATGGCCGTATGCGTCCCGCTGCGGGCGGCCCGTTTGGCAGCGATGATCTTGGTGATCATGCCGCCCTTGCCGTACTGCGTCCCGGCGCCCCCGGCCATCGCTTCCAGCGCCGGATCGCCGGCACGGGCTTCGGCGACCAGCGTGGCCTGCGGATCCTTGCGCGGATCGGCGGTGTACAGTCCCTGCTGGTCGGTCAGGATGATCAGGCAGTCGGCCTCGATCAGATTGGCAACCAGGGCACCCAGGGTGTCGTTGTCGCCAAACTTGATTTCGTCGGTGACGACGGTGTCGTTTTCATTGATGATCGGCACCACCCCGAGTCCAAGCAGGGTTTTCAGCGTGGCGCGCGCGTTGAGGTAACGCTTGCGGTCAGAAAGGTCGTCGTGCGTCAGGAGCACCTGTGCTGTTTGCAGGCCATGGCGGATAAAGGCGCTCTCGTAGACCTGCGCCAACTCCATCTGGCCGATCGCGGCACAGGCCTGGAGTTCGTGCACGGCTTTCGGGCGCTTGCTCCAGCCCAGCCGCTCCATGCCGCTGGCGATGGCCCCGGAAGAAACCAGAATGACTTCCTTGCCCGCCTTGCGCAGTTGGGCGATCTGACGTGCCCAGTCGTTGATGGCGGTGAGATCCAGTCCGGCTCCGTTATTGGTCACCAGGGCAGAACCGACCTTGAGGATAAGTCGTTGGGCAGTGGCAAGACAGGTTGTAGTCATGAGCGTGAAGGGAGAAGAGAAATAGGGGAAGGGTACGATACTCAATCGTCTTCGGGAAAATTCGGGTCAGGCGCAGTCGCCGCAGACAGGGGCGCAAGCGTTTCCAGCGCCGTCTGCAACTGGTAGATCAGCGGACGACAGCCTTCGCCATTGATCGCGCTGATGCAGAAATGCGGCGCGCCAGCCGTCTCGTAGGCGGCCAAGAAATCAGCGATGCGTTGCTCCCGTTCGTCTTCGTCAATCAGGTCGAGTTTGTTGAGGACCAGCCAGCGCGGTCGGGCCGCGAGTTCCGGGCTGTACTTTTCAAGCTCACGAACGATCGCCTGCGCATCGCGCACCGGGTCGGCGTCGGGATCGAGCGGGGCCAGATCAACAATGTGCAGCAGGATACGGGTGCGCGCCAGATGCTTCAAAAAGCGGATGCCCAGTCCGGCCCCCTCCGCCGCGCCTTCGATCAGACCGGGAATGTCGGCGATGACAAAGCTGTGGTTCTCGTCAACCCGCACCACGCCCAGATTCGGGTGCATGGTGGTGAAGGGGTAATCGGCGACCTTCGGTCGTGCCGCCGAAGCGGCGCGGATGAAGGTGCTCTTGCCGGCATTGGGCAGACCGAGCAGGCCGACATCGGCGAGGACGCGCAGTTCGAGGCGCAGTTCGCGCTCCTCGCCCGGCTCGCCCGGCGTCGACTGGCGCGGGGTGCGGTTGGTGCTCGACTTGAAATGGATGTTGCCGAGGCCACCCTTGCCGCCTCGGGCCAGCAGGATCGTTTTGCCGTCGACATCAAGATCGGCGACGACCTGCCCGCTATTGACATCGGTGATGACGGTGCCGACTGGAACACGCAGCAGGATGTCCTTGCCGCCGCGACCGTAGCCATCGCTGGATTTCCCGTTCTCACCTCGTTCGGCGAGGAACTTGCGCGTGTAGCGGAATTCGATCAGGGTATTGATATTGCGGTCGGCCACGGCCTGAACGTTACCGCCCCGTCCGCCATCGCCGCCATTCGGCCCGCCTTCCGGCTCATACTTCTCGCGCCGGAACGAAACCATGCCGTTGCCGCCATTACCCGCCGCGACAAGGATTTTGGCTTCGTCGATGAATTTCATGCTTCCTCTTTCACTTTTTCCGTCGCTGCACAAGAAAAAGCCCTACCGCAAGGATAGGGCTTTTGGCCGTACGTACGGTATTTGCCGGATGGGCAGACTCAGGCAACCGGCACGATATTGACCGTGCGCCGCTGCTTCGGCCCCTTGAGCGTGAATTCGACGTGACCATCGACCAGCGCAAACAGGGTGTGATCCTTGCCCATGCCGACGTTGACGCCGGGATGGAACTCGGTACCGCGCTGACGCACGATGATGTTGCCCGCCGGGATCAATTGACCGCCGTAGCGCTTGACGCCCAGCCGCTGTGCTGCTGAATCGCGGCCGTTACGCGAACTGCCGCCTGCTTTTTTGTGTGCCATTTGACGTTATCCTTTCTCAGGCCGAAATACCGTCGATGCGGATTTCAGTGTAGTTTTGACGGTGGCCCTGATGCTTCTGGTAATGCTTGCGACGACGCATCTTGAAAATCTTGACTTTGTCGTGACGGCCTTGCGAAAGCACAGTTGCCTTGACTGTTGCACCGGAAACGAGCGGCGCACCGATTTTCACGGTTTCGCCTTCGCCCAGCATGAGAATCTGGTCAAGGGTAATTTCTGCGCCAACTTCTGCCGGTATCTGTTCTATTTTCAGTTTTTCGCCAGCGGCAACGCGATATTGCTTGCCACCGGTTTTTATGACCGCGTACATGTTGGACTCCAAATTAAACAAAGGGAATGAAACGAAAGAACCGTGCATTATACGGATTTGTCCTGCCAAGTCAAAGGCTTTGCGCGATAAAACGGAAAGGGTCGCGGGGCTTCTGCTATACTTTTGCAAATTCTTTTTTAGCCCCGTCATGAACCCGAATCAAGCCTCTCCCGAAGCCCTGGCGCTTGCCCGGCAGGTGTTGCGCATCGAAAGCGACGCCGTGCTGGCGCTTGCCGACCGTCTTGACGAGGCTTTCCTGCAGGCGCTGAACCTCATCCTCAACTGTTCGGGACGCGTCATCGTCAGCGGCATGGGCAAGTCCGGCCATATCGCCCGCAAGATCGCCGCCACCCTGGCCAGTACCGGCACCCCGGCCTTCTTCATGCATCCGGGCGAAGCCAGTCACGGCGATCTGGGCATGATCACCGCCAGTGACGTGCTGATCGTCCTTTCCAATTCTGGCGAAACCGACGAACTGCTGAACATCCTGCCCTTCATTAAGCGCCAGGGCATCCGCCTGATCGCCATGACCGGCAAGCCGTCCTCGACCCTGGCGCGTGACGCTGACGTGCACCTCGACGCCGCCGTCGCCCAGGAAGCCTGTCCGCACAATCTGGCCCCGACCGCCAGCACGACCGCCGCGCTGGCGCTGGGTGACGCGTTGGCCATCGCTCTGCTCGACGCCAAGGGCTTTGGTGCGGAAGACTTTGCCCGCTCGCATCCCGGCGGCGCGCTCGGTCGCCGCCTGCTGATCCGCCTGCGCGACGTGATGCGAACCGGCGCCGCTATCCCTACCGTTGCCCCCGAAGCCAGCGTCGCCGAAGCCATCCGTGAAATCACGCGTGGCGGCATCGGCATGACCCTGGTGATCTCTCCTGAACGCCGGGTTCTCGGCATCTTTACCGACGGCGACCTGCGCCGCGCCCTGCTCAAACAACTCGACCTCTCCGGCTTGAGTGTTCGCGACGTGATGACTCCCTCGCCGCGCACCATCGGCCCGGAAAAGCTGGCCGCCGAAGCCGTTGAAATGATGGAACGGCTGCGCATCAACCAGATTCCGGTCGTCGAAGACAGCGGCCAGCTGATCGGCGCCCTCAACATGCACGACCTCTTTCAGGCAAAGGCCATCTGATGATCATTTCCGACGACACGCGCGCACGCGCCAGCCGACTCAAACTGATGGCCTTCGATGTGGATGGCGTGTTTACCGACAATTCACTCTATTACACCGACGAAGGCGTCGAAATCAAGGTGTTCAACGCCCGCGACGGTTACGGAACGCACATGCTGCGCCAAGCCGGGGTGCAGGTTGCGGTGATTACCGGACGGCGCGCGCGCTGTGTCGAACTGCGCATGGAAAATCTGGGCATCAAGCTGTTGCATCAGGGTGTGCATTACAAACTCGAATGCATGCAGAAAATGCTTGGTGAGCTGGGTATCGGCATCGAGGAAGCCGGTTACATGGGTGACGATCTGCTGGATCTGGAACTGATGCAGGCCTGCGGCTTTTCTGCCGCACCGGCGGATGCGCACGATCTGGTGCTGCAACACGCGCGGCTGGTTGCCGACAAGCCGGGCGGACGTGGCGCGATCCGCCAGGTCTGCGAGTTCATCCTGATGGCGCAGGGCAAGCTCGATGAAGATTTCTCTGCCTACCGGATGGCGCTGGGACAATGAAAAACTGGGGTAGTGCGCTTTTCCCGCTGACACTGCTGCTGACGCTGGCAGCCCTGACCTTCTGGCTGCGTTATGCCAGCGAGTTGCCCGATGCACGACGTGATGGCAAATACCGCCACGACCCGGACTACATCATCAACAACGCCACCCTGCGCAAACTGGACAACACCGGCCAACTAACCTACACGCTGAAATCGCCGGAAATCCGCCATTATCCGGACGACGACAGCACCGAACTGCGCCTGCCCATTCTCATTCATCAGAGTCCGAAGAAACCGACCATCACCATGAGCGCTGATGATGGCCACATGAGCAGCAAGGGCGAGCAGGTCGATCTCACCGGCAACGTGCGGATTCATCGCGCTGCGACGGGCAAGGATGCTGAAATGGTCGTCACCGCGCCGCAACTGAGCATCCTGCCCGACGAAGAAAAGGCCTACACCCGGCATCCGGTATTGATGACGCAAGGGAATTCCTGGATCAAGGGTGTCGGCTTCAGGATGGATAACCGGGCGCGAACCTACCTGCTCGAAGCGCAGGCGCGCGCCTCGCTGGAAAGCAAACAACAAGCCAGGAAAAAGAAACCATGAAAGCCAAGCTTCTTGCCCTCTGTCTGATGCTGGCCGCCCTGCCGACCGTCGTGCTGGCGGAAAAGGGCGACCGTGAAAAACCGATCAACGTCGAAGCCGACCGGGTCAGCATCGACGACATCAAGAAAGTGCAGATTTTCGAGGGCAACGTCGTGATGAGTCAGGGGACGCTGCAACTGCGTACCAGCAAACTGGTCGTCACCCAGGACGCTGACGGTTTCCAGAAGGGCGTTGCCACCGGTGGGGCCAATGGCCTGGCGCGTTTCCGTCAGAAACGTGACGGCAAGGACGAATACATCGAAGGCGAAGCCGAACGCATCGAGCACAACAGCCGTGACGAACAAACCGAGTTCTTCGTCCGCGCCTGGGTCAAAAGCGGCCTGGACGAGGTCAAGGGGCATTACATCTTCTACGATGCGCTGACCGAAAAATATCTGGTGACCAACACCGGCGGCGATAGCAAGAAGGC
>CAYMYD010000161.1:0-6068 GCA_964394535.1 uncultured Propionivibrio sp.
GCGTTCGCGGAGTTTTTGGGTGTCGAAAGTCATGGCGCTATTTTAACCGGACGGGGCCGTTGACCGGGCTGTGATAAACTTCGGCTCATTCATCATGAAAGGGGCTGCCATGCTCGATCCCAAGGCTTTTGAAGAACTTAGCGCCCGCCTCAGCGCCATGCTGGCCGCCAGTCCGGCGGCAGATATCGAAAAAAATGTCCGCGCCCTGCTCTCGGGGTTCTTTACCCGCCTTGATCTGGTGTCGCGCGAGGAGTTTGACATTCAGGCGCAGGTCTTGCAACGCACGCGTGAAAAGCTGACGGCGCTTGAAGCCCGTGTCGCCCGGCTGGAAGCCGCGGTGCCGGTCGACAAGGATTGAGTTTCGCTCGCGCCTCCCTTCCCCCTTATTTCAGACCCCATGTCGCTTGCCATCGTCCATAGCCGTGGACTGGACGGGCTTTCCGCGCCCGCCGTCGCTGTCGAGGTCTACATTTCCGGTGGCCTGCCACGCGTGACATTGGTCGGCCTGCCCGATACCGAGGTCAAGGAGGCGGGGGATCGGGTGCGCGCGGCGCTGCTGAGCTCCGGTTTCGAGTTCCCGGCGCGACGCATCACGATCAATCTGGCCCCGGCCGAACTCCCCAAGGAATCCGGGCGCTTCGACCTGCCCATCGCCCTCGGCATCCTCGCCGCCTCCGGGCAGATTGCGGCAACGGCGCTCGACGATTACGAGTTTGCCGGAGAGCTTTCCCTCTCAGGCACCTTGCGCCCGATTCGCGGTGCGCTGGCGATGGTGCTGGCTGCCGGGCCGAGCGGACGGCGCTTTGTCCTGCCGGAAGCCAGTGCGCAGGAAGCCGTTCTGGCACAGGGCGAGCCGATCCTGACCGCCAACACGCTGCTGGAAGTGTGTGCACACCTTTCCGGCCAGGGAACGCTGACGCAGTGCCTGCCGCAAACAGATTGCTGTTCCATGGCCGAGGGCTATCCCGACCTTGCTGAAGTGCGTGGTCAGGCACAGGCCAAACGGGCGCTGGAAATTGCTGCGGCCGGTGAGCACTCGCTACTGCTGGTTGGCCCACCGGGTACCGGGAAGTCGATGCTGGCCGCTCGTCTGCCGGGGCTACTGCCGCCGATGACGCAGGCGGCGGCGCTGGAATCGGCGGCGGTCATGTCGCTGGTCGGGCAGTTTCGTCCTGAACAGTTTGGCCGTCATCCGTATCGTTCGCCGCACCATACGGCGTCATCGGCGGCGCTGGTTGGTGGCGGCAGTGTACCGCGCCCCGGCGAGATATCGCTGGCGCATCAGGGCGTGCTGTTTCTTGATGAGTTGCCGGAGTTCGACCGGCGCGTGCTCGAAGCCCTGCGCGAACCGCTGGAAAGCGGCAGCATTCATATCTCGCGGGCAGCCCGTCAGGCTGAATTCCCGGCACGCTTTCAACTGATTGCAGCGATGAATCCCTGTCCCTGCGGTTATTTTGGCGATCCCAAGGGGAAATGCCGCTGCACACCGGATCAGGTGGCGCGGTACCGTGGAAAAATCTCCGGCCCCTTGCTTGACCGCATCGATCTGCAAATCGAGGTTCCTGCCTTGCCGCCCGAGGCCTTGCAAGGCTTGCCCGACGGCGAGGCGTCGGCAGTGGTTCGGGCACGCGTCAGCCAAGCACGCGAACGGCAACTGGCGCGACAAGGCAAGGCCAATGCCCGCCTGAGTCCCAAGGAAATCGACCGCCATTGTCAGCCTGATACCGACGGTGCCGCCCTGTTGCGGCAGGCGCTGACCCGGCTCAACCTTTCTCCGCGCGCCTATCACCGCATCCTGCGCGTCGCGCGCAGCATTGCCGATCTCGCTGGCGCTGCCGAACTGAACACCCGCCATATCGCCGAAGCGATCCAGTACCGGCGTCTGGCCAAAGAATGAAATCCGAAAAAGAAAACTCCCGTTGAAAACTGCTCAAACCCCGCCGTCCGGCATTGCCGTCCTGCTGGCGCTTCTCGCCGCGCTAGGCCCTTTTGCCATTGACACCTACCTGCCGTCCTTCCATGACATCGGCGAATCGCTGCAGGCGACGCCGCTGGAAGTGCAGCAGACGCTCTCCTTCTACCTTTTTTCCTTCGCCGCCATGGCCCTGTGGCACGGCGCGATTTCCGACGCGCTCGGGCGTCGTCGCGTGGTGCTGGTCACGCTGGCCCTGTTTGCGCTTTCCTCGCTCGGTTGCGCCTTTGCCACGCGCATCGAGCATCTCTGGCTGATGCGCGTCCTGCAGGGGGCGACTGCCGGGGCGGGGATCGTCATCAGCCGGGCCATCGTGCGCGATCTGTTTGACGGCGCGGCGGCGCAACGGCTGATGTCACGTATCTCGATGATGTTCGCCGCGGCACCGATCATCGCGCCACTGATCGGCGGCTATTTGCAGGAATGGTTCGGCTGGCGTTCGGTGTTCGTTTTCCTGTTTGTCGCCGTGGCGCTGCTGTGCCTGGCCTGCTGGCGTTATCTACCGGAAACCCTGCCGATGGAACGTCGTCAGTCGATGAATCCGCTGTTTCTCGCCAAAAGCTATTGGCGGGTGTTGAGTTCGGGGTCTTTCCTGTTGATCGCCTGTGGCATGTCGCTCAATTTTGCCGGGCACTTCGTTTACATCCTGTCTGCGCCGGTCTTCCTGATGCGCCATCTGGGCGTCAGCGAAACCGGCTTCCTCTGGCTGTTCGTTCCGGCAATGGCGGGGACGCTGACCGGTGCCTGGCTCTCCGGTCGTTTTGCCGGGAAATACACGCCGCGCCAGACCCTTATGCGCGCCTATCTGGTGATGGGTCTGGCCGCGCTGCTCAACCTGGCCATCAGCTTCGGTCTGCCGCCCGGCCTGCCGTGGAGTGTCCTGCCGATCATGGTTTATTCGCTGGGGCTGTCGCTGGCGCTGCCCAGCCTGACCCTGCTTTCGCTCGACCTGTTTCCCGCGCAGCGCGGCATGACCTCTTCCTGCCAGATGTTTCTGCAATCAATGTTCAACAGCCTGCTGGCCGGGGTCATCGTGCCGATTCTGTGGGGTTCGACGCGCTTTCTGGCACTCGGCATGACCGGCCTGTTCCTGCTCGGTGCGCTGGCCTGTGGGCTGTACCTGCGACGTTCAAATCCTTCCTGAGATACTGATCATGGACTCTCTGACAGACATTACCGGCTTCATTGCTGCGACCCTGACCACTATCGCTTTCCTGCCACAGGTCATCAAGGTCTGGAAAAGCCGTTCGGCCAAGGATATTTCGCTGGGTATGTACTTCCTGTTTTCGACAGGGGTGCTGCTCTGGCTGATTTACGGCATCCTGCTTGCCGCCTGGCCGATCATCATCGCCAATCTGATCACCCTGTTGCTGGCGCTGCTGATCGTCGGCATGAAGCTGAAGTTTGATTGACTGCCGGCCTTCGACCGGCAGTCATGAGTGCGCTTACAGCCCGGCGTCGGCCTTCAGGGCGGCTGCCTTGTCGGTGCGTTCCCAGGTGAATTCCGGCTCGTCACGGCCAAAGTGACCATAAGCGGCGGTCTTGGCATAGATCGGGCGCAGCAGGTTGAGCGCCTGGATGATACCCTTCGGACGCAGGTCAAAATGCTGGCCGATCAGTTCGACAATGCGTGCATCGGCGATCTTGCCCGTACCGAAGGTGTCGACCATCAGCGAGACCGGCTTGGCAACACCAATGGCGTAGGCAATCTGCACTTCGCAACGATCAGCCAGACCCGCCGCCACGACGTTCTTGGCAACATAGCGCGCAGCGTAGGCGGCCGAACGGTCGACCTTGGACGGGTCCTTGCCGGAGAAAGCGCCGCCACCGTGACGGGCCGTGCCGCCGTAGCTGTCGACGATGATCTTGCGTCCGGTCAGACCGCAATCACCGTGCGGGCCGCCAACCACGAAACGTCCGGTCGGATTGACCAGATAACGGGTGTTGCCGGAAAGCAGTTCCTTGGGCAGCACCGGCTTGATGATTTCCTCAATGACCGCTTCGGAAAGCTGCGCATGGGAAATTTCCGGGCCGTGCTGGGTGGAAACGACCACCGTGTCGATCGCAACCGGTTTGCCATCAACGTACTTGACCGAGAGCTGGCTCTTGGCATCAGGGCGCAGCCAAGGCAAACGCCCGTCACGACGTACCTCGGCCTGACGCTCCATCAGTCGATGGGCGTAATGGATCGGTAGCGGCATCAGCGCCGGGGTTTCGTTGCAGGCATAACCGAACATCAGGCCTTGGTCGCCGGCCCCTTGATCGAGATCCAGCCCCTCGCCTTCATTGACGCCCTGGGCGATATCAGGCGACTGGCGATTGATCGCGGTCAGGATGGCGCAGCTCTTGTAGTCAAAACCAATGTCGGAATCGGTGTAGCCGATGCGGCGAATCCGGTCCTGAACGATTTCGCGGTAGTTGATGTGTGCGCTGGTGGTGATTTCGCCAGAAACGACGACCAGACCGGTAGACACCAAGGTTTCGCAGGCGACACGGCCTTTCGGATCAACCGCCAGAATTGCGTCAAGAACGGAATCGGAAATCTGGTCGGAAACCTTGTCGGGATGGCCTTCGGAAACGGATTCCGAAGTAAAGAGATACTCGTTGGACATTCTTTCTGCTCCAAATAAAAAACCCCGTGTTACTGGCGTTGCCAGCCCCGGGGTACGAGCAGACGACGCTTTAGCAGTATTTTCAAGCCATTTTCCGGCTTCTCCGCCCTGCAAGTTGTCCTGTTTAACTCGGCGGATGGGATAATCATACTTTTTTCGACCGTTCTTGGTCAAATTTTTTGTTGCCGGGTTTTTCGTGATCGCTCTCTTTCGTTTTCTCAGCATCCTGCCCCTTGCTTGGCTACATGGGCTGGGGTCCCTGTTTGGCTGGCTGACCTGGCTGTTTTCACCCCTTTATCGCCAGCACATGCGCGAAAACATGCGTCTGGCGCTGGGCGAAGACGGAGAACGCAGTCACCGCGCTGCCGCCATTGCCCACGCCGGACGGCAATCGCTCGAACTGCCGAAAATCTGGCTACGCCCGCAGGAAGAAGTCGTTGACCGGGTCGTCAAGGTCAGCGGCTGGGAACTGGTTGAAGCCGCGACCCGCGCAGGTCGAGGGATTCTTTACCTGACGCCGCATCTGGGCTGTTTCGAGATTACGGCGCAATACCTCTCGATTCACGCGCCGATCACGGTGCTTTACCGTCCGCCCAAACAGGCGTGGATGCAGAGCCTGATCGAAACCGGACGGGCCAGAAATCAGATGCATATTGCGGCGGCCGATCTTGGCGGTGTACGCACCCTGCTCAAGGCACTGAAAAAAGGCGGTGCAGTGGGCCTCCTGCCCGATCAGGCCCCGAAAGTCGGCGAAGGGCGCTGGGCCAATTTTTTCGGCAAACCAGCCTATACGATGACCCTCGCCGCTCGTCTGAGTGAATGCGGCGCGGCCGTGATCATGGTCTGGGCCGAACGTCTGCCAGGCGGCACAGGCTATCATTTTCACCTGCAAGCGCCAACGCAGCCACTTGATGGCGATACTGAAACACGCACGCAGCAGATCAACCACGAGATCGAACAACTGATCCGTCAACGCCCGGAACAATATCTGTGGGGGTACAACCGTTATAAACGCCCACGCGGTGCCGAGATGCCACCGGAGACAATCTGATGCAACTGGCTTTTGCCCTCTACAAATACTTTCCTTTCGGCGGCCTGCAGCGGGACTTCCTGCGTATTGCGCTGGCCTGCCAGACGCGTGGACACGCCATCCGCGTCTATGTGCTGGAATGGTCGGGCGAAATTCCCACGGGCTTCGAGGTGGTGACAGTGCCGGTTCGCGCGCTCTCCAATGCCCGGCGCTATGAAAAATTCCTGGCTTGGATGCAGCAGGACTTGCGGCAACGTCCGGCAGATCGTGTCGTCGGCTTCAACAAGATGCCGGGCTTGGATGTCTATTTTGCCGCTGACCCCTGTTACGAGGAAAAGGCGCGGAGCCTGCGCGGCCCACTTTACCGGTTGTCCGGGCGCTATCGTCACTTTGCAGCCTTTGAACGCGCTGTCTTTGCGCCGGAAAGTCATTGCCGGATCCTGATGATTTCCTC
>CAYMYD010000162.1:0-6052 GCA_964394535.1 uncultured Propionivibrio sp.
CGCGCCGGGGAAGAAACCGCGCTGGATGTGTTTTACAACTTCTCTTTTGACTGAGCGCGCTCGTATGACGCTCCAGCGTCGCGTCCGGCGATCCGCGCCGGATACGCCAATGGGGCTGTGTCGTGGACTGACCGGGCTGCGAATTGATATGCGACAATCCATCATCCCTTCAGGAGCCTTGCTTTCATGACGCCGGAACAGTTTGTCGCCCAGTGGCAGGATGCCAGCGGTAGCGAACGGGCCAACTACCAGAGTTTTTTCAACGACCTGTGCGAGCTGCTGGAGGTGGAGCGTCCGCGTCCGGCACAGGCCGACGACCGCGACAACGCCTATGTTCATGAACGTCATCTGAAGTCCGCGGACGGCCGTAGCCAGGGTGCCAACCGCTATATCGACACCTACAAGCGCGGCTGCTTCATTGCCGAAGGCAAAGCCTTTTATGATGCTGCGGCCAGCGCCGACGCACATACCAAAATCAACGCGGCGCGGGACCAGGCCGAGAGCTACGCCCGCAACCTGCCCGAAGGCGAGCCCCTGCCGCCCTTGCTGATGGTGATCAACACCGGGCGCTATCTTGCGCTTTACGCCAACTTCAAGGACAAAAGCCGGGCCTACGAAATGTTCCCGGACAAGGCCGGGTTCCGCATTCCGCTGGCCGACCTCCTCAATCCGGAAATTCGCGCACGCCTGCGGCTCATCTGGGAAAACCCGCAGGCCCTGAACCCGGAACGCATCGGTGCCGAAGTCACCCGCGCCGTTTCCGTCCCCATTGGCGAGCTGGCCCGGGAATTACGTGCGGCCGGACATGACGCACCAAAAATTGCCGGATTTCTCACCCGCTGCCTGTTTTCCATGTTTGCCGAAGACGTGGGCCTGCTGCCTGCCGGTGCCTTCCGTGAATTGCTCGAAGCGGCGATTGCCGACCCGCAGAACCCGCCGGAGAGCTTTGTCGTCACCCTGGGAGAGTTGTGGCAGAAGATGGATTCCGGCGGTTATTCGCTCGCCCTGCGCCAGAAGATTCCCCACTTCAACGGCAAGCTGTTCAAGCAGCCGGAAGTCATCGCCCTTACCCGTGCCCAGATCGAAATCCTGCACCGCGCCGCCTGTCAGAACTGGAAACAGGTCGAGCCGGCGATTTTCGGCACGCTCATGGAGCGTTCCCTGAGTGCCGAAGAGCGCCACGCGCTGGGGGCCGAATATACCCCGCGCGATTACGTCGAACGACTGGTGATGCCCACCCTGATCGACCCCCTGCGCGAGGAATGGGACGCGGTGCGCAACAACGCGATGAAAGCCTGGGCGAGCGGCAAACACCAGCACGCCCCGAAGCTGCTCCGGCGCTTTCACCAGCGACTGTGCGAGTTACGCATTCTTGACCCCGCCTGCGGCTCCGGAAACTTCCTCTACATCGCGCTGGAACACCTCAAACGGATTGAAGCCGAAGTGCTGGAACAAATTGAAAGCATGCGCGTCAGCAAAACGCTGGAAACCGAGCATCTGACCGTCGATCCGCACCAGTTTCTCGGTATCGAACTCAACCCCCGCGCCGCTGCCATTGCCGAGCTGGTGCTATGGATTGGCTACCTGCAATGGCATTACAAAACCAACGGGAATGTCCTGCCTGCCTCGCCGATTCTCAGGGATTTCAAAAACATCGAATGCCGGGATGCCGTATTGCAGTACAGCGGCACCGAAACCGTGACCGATAGCGAAGGAAATCCGGTGCGCATCTGGGATGTCCGGACGATGAAAACCCATCCGGCAACCGGCAAGGCAGTCCCGGATGAAACGGCGACCCGCGAACAAATCCGCTACCTGAATCCGCAAGCCGCTCATTGGCCCAAGGCCGATGTGGTGGTGGGCAATCCGCCCTTCATCGGTGCGGCCACCATGCGCCGCGCCCTGGGGGATGGCTACGTGGAGGCTTTGCGGCAGGCGCACCCTGAGGTCGGCGAATCGGCGGATCTGGTCATGTTCTGGTGGCATCACGCCGCAGCCCTGCTGGCCGCCGGAAAAATCCAGCGTTTTGGCTTGGTTTCCACCAACAGCATCACCCAGACCTTCAACCGGCGGGTGCTGGAAAAACATCTGGGCGAAGCGATGCATCTGGCCTTTGCCATTGCTGATCACCCCTGGGTCGATAGCGCCGATGGGGCCGCCGTGCGTATTGCCATGAGCGTTGCCGAACCCGGCGCAGGGGAAGGACGGCTGCTCTGTGTCACCAAAGAAACGCCCAACCCCAGGGAAAATACGGTGGATGTCGAACTGTCCGAAACTCGCGGCAAGATTCACGCGGATTTCACCATTGGGGCGAATGTGGCGGGGGCGGGAAAGTTACACGCCAATGGAGGCATCAGCTCACCGGGCTTCAAGCTGCATGGTGCAGGCTTCATTGTCACCCCGGAAGAAATAGCCACTCTTGAACCGGATGCACCAATCAAGGATTACCGTAACGGCAGGGATTTGACCGACCGGCCGCGCGGGGTGAAGGTGATAGACCTGTTCGGCCTGACGGCAGACGAGGTACGCGAACACTATCCGAAGGTGTATCAGCGCATTCTTGAACGGGTCAAACCTGAGCGTGACCATAATCCCCGTGCCACCTATCGGGAAAAGTGGTGGGTTTTTGGGGAAGCACGTCAGGAACTCCGCAAACAACTTGCTGGCCTGCCGCGTTACATCGCTACCGTCGAAACCGCCAAACACCGCCTGTTTCAGTTCCTTGAGGCCCGTATTGCGCCGGACAACATGCTGATTGCCATCGCCCTTGACGATGCTTGGGTGCTGGGGGTGCTTTCCAGTCGGGTGCATGTCGTCTGGGCGCTGGCGGCAGGTGGAACGCTGGAGGATCGTCCGCGTTACAACAAAACCCGCTGCTTCGAAACCTTCCCCTTCCCCGCTGCCACCGATGCCCAGAAAATCACCATCGGCCAACTGGCGGAAAGCATTGATGCACACCGCAAGCGTGTTCTCGCCGCCCACGCCAGCCTGACCCTGACCGGCCTCTACAACGTGCTGGAAAAGCTCCGGCTGGGCGGTGCGCTCAATAGCAAAGAACAAGCCACCAACCAGCAGGGACAGGTGAGCCTCCTGCTTGACCTGCATCAACAACTCGATCAGGCGGTCTTTGCTGCCTATGGCTGGAATCCGGCGCTGTCTGACGAGGCCTTGCTGGAAAACCTCGTCGCCCTGAATCAGGCGCGTGCCAGTGAAGAAGCCGAAGGCCGGATTCGCTGGCTGCGCCCGAGCTTTCAGAGCCCCGTCACCAGGCCCGACTTCCCTGCCGGGCCGGAACCCCTCAACCTCGAGGAAGCCGCCCGGCAACTGGGCTTGTCACTCCCCGCAGACGGCACCGCCGAAGCCCTGATCCGTCAATTGCTTGAGCAGAGAAAAACCTGATCGCCAGTGCCAAGGGACAAAGCATCCTGTAGCCGATTACGCTGACGCCAACTTTCATGATGCGCATCGCCACACCCCGAACGATGAAATATCCGCAGGTTTGGTAGGGCGGATAAGCGTAGCGTCATCCGCCGGTCCAACTTCTCGAATCAAAACCCTGTCTTGCGCCTTCGGCGGCACATGACAACTGGTGGATGACGCTACGCTTATCCACCTACGAAACTGAAGTCCCACGGTATGAGGCCCTTAACATTTTCCTGATGTCGTCTATTGGAAGATGCGTCCGTCTGCAGAAAGCGCAGATTCTTCCCCATATTTTTCAGGAGAAATCAATGCGTTCCATTATTCTGTTCGTCCTTTCCATGCTGATGGTCACCGCTGTTCATGCGGGCGGTGGTTTCAAGGGCCCCGGTGCGGCGGCGATAATCACCCAGGCCAAACAGGTGCAAGATGCCAGGGACGATGCGCCCTGCCAGTTGGAGGGGTACATCGTCGAGCGGGCCAGCGGGAATATCGACGATGCACACAAGAAATACGTTTTCCGCGATGATTCCGGGACGGTGATCGTCGAAATCGAGAAACACGTTTTTGCCGGCAGGGAGATTACGCCGCAGCTTCTGGTACGTTTGCACGGCGAGGTTGAGAAAGAATATCTCAGAAAAAACGAGGTTGAAGTGGAATCTCTTGAGATCGTCCAGAAATGAAGCAGCCTCTGCGATCGGTCAGCCGGTCGCAGAGCAGGCCACTTTTCCCACATGAGGCGCAACATGACTGTTCAAAACATAACTGTTCAAAGACAGCGCATCCTGATCATCGAAGACAATCAGGATATTGTTTCCAACCTCTACATGTACCTTGAGCCACGCGGCTATGTTCTTGACTGTGCCCATGATGGCCAGTCAGGACTGGCGCTGGCAACTCAGAACAGTTTTGACCTCATTCTGCTCGACATCATGTTGCCGAAGATGAACGGTGTGGAGCTTTGCCAGAAACTTCGCCTGGAGTACGGACTATCAACTCCCGTGCTGATGATCACGGCGCGCGACACGATCAACGACAAGATCATCGGCCTGGATTCGGGGGCGGATGATTATCTCTGCAAGCCTTTTTCCATGAAGGAACTCGACGCCAGAATCAGGGCGCTGATCCGTCGTGCCAACAGCCTTGGCGTACAGGAAATGCTTTCCTGCGGCGATTTGACGCTTGAACCAAGGACGCGCAGCGTTCAGCGCGCAGGCATCAATCTCAGGTTGAGTCCGATTGGTTTCACTATCCTGAGCACCCTGCTCCGGGCCACGCCAGGCGTTGTTTCGCGGCAGGAGCTGGAGTTTGCCATCTGGGGCGACAATGTTCCGGATAGCGATGCGCTGCGAACCCATATTCATGAGCTAAGACAGGTGATGGACAAGCCATTTTCCCGCCCGATGTTGAAAACCGTTCCTAAAGTTGGTTATGCCATTGATGAAAAAAATTGAGGGTTTGCCTGCAAAGCGGAGAACGCTGACCCACTCTCTCTGGGTGCGCATCATGGGCGCTTTTTTTGCGCTTCCCTTCATGATGTGCTTCGTTTTTTTCATCGTCGGCTTTCTGAGTTTTGACTGGCTGTCCTCTTCGCTCATCGAACGGCACATGAAGTCCGTGATGTACCTGCTCGTTCAGGCTGATGAAATGAATGCGGGGGGCAGCAGGCAACTGGCAGAGAGTCTGAAAGTTTCGCTCTACGCTTCACCGGAAATTCCGGCGAAGTACGATTTTCCGAAAAGCGGATTGCATGCCATGGAGTGGCTGGAAAAAAAGAACTTCGTCTATGTGGCCTACGGGAAGCAGGGGAAAAAATATGTGCTCGTCGAGAAAATAAAAACTGCCAACGACATCGGAGAAGACCTCGTCGAAGTTTTCTGGTGGAGCATGCTGGCCAGTCTGGCTTTTGCCCTGATCACGGGCTTCATGCTTTCCAGGCATCTGGTTTCGCCGCTGGTCTCTCTTTCGGGAAAAATAGCCGCTGCAGAAAATCTGGAGGATTCTCCGCTGCTCGAACGCCATGATGAGGTTGGCGATCTGGCGCGCAGTTTTGTCCATCGTGAGCAGGCCTTGAATCACTATCTGCAGCGCGAACAGATGTTTACCGGCGATGTCAGCCATGAACTGCGAACTCCGATGACGGTCATGCAAAGCGGCCTGGATATTATTGAAGGGCGCCTGGAGAGCATGAAGGGTGAGGCGGATTTGCAAAAACTGCTAGCCCGCATGCAGAAAAATCTGGGCAACATGAGCGCCATCGTGCATACCCTGCTGATCATGGCCAGAAAACCCAATGATTTGGATAAAACCGCCATCCCTCTGGAAAGTGTGCTGCACGGTATCTTTGAGGAGGAATACGGCGGAATGCCGGAAAATTTCAGTCTGCTTGGCGAAGCGGAGGAAATTCACGCCCTGGGGGACCCATTTCTGGTCAGGATGCTTATCAGAAATCTGCTGGAAAACGCCTGTAAATACGCCGATGGAAGCCCGGTTGACGTGCGGCTTGCCAACGGAAGTATTTCCTTCAGGAACGGTGGGGAAAGCATTCCCGAGGAAACCAGGGCGCGCATCTTCGAAAACGGCTTTTGCGGCAAGGCCAATGGTTCCGGCAGCGGCCTCGGACTGTCCCTGG
>CAYMYD010000163.1:0-5994 GCA_964394535.1 uncultured Propionivibrio sp.
AATTCATTGTCCCCGAGGCCTTGCTGATTCCGGTCAACGCCTTCGATGCGGCCGGGTTTCGCATAGGTTACGGCGGAGGTTATTTTGACCGCACCCTGGCGGCGCTACCCTCGTCGACGCTGAGTATCGGTGTCGGTTTTGAACTGTCCCGCGTCGAAACCGTACACCCGCAGCCGCACGATCAGCGACTCGGTGCAGTAGTGACCGAGGCGGGGGTTTTTCTCTCTGGAAGGTCGAATCTCCCATGAAATACTGTAGTGATTGCGGTGCGCCGGTCGAATTCCGGATTCCGCCCGATGAGACACTGCCGCGCCATGTCTGCCCGCAGTGCGGCGCGATCCATTATCTGAATCCGAAGCTGGTGATCGGCTGTGTGGCCGAGCATCAGGGCCGTATCCTGCTCTGCCGTCGCGCTATTGAGCCGCGTTCCGGGTTGTGGACGCTGCCTGCCGGATTCATGGAGAACGGTGAATCAACGGCAGAGGCCGCAGCGCGTGAAACGGTCGAGGAAGCCTGCGCGGTGGTTGCCATTGACGCGCTGTTTGCGCTGGTCAGCATGCCGCATATCGATCAGGTGCACCTCTTCTATCGCGCCCGCCTGCCCGAGCCCGTCCATTCGCCGGGGCCGGAGAGCCTGGAAACGATGCTGCTGGCAGAGGAAGACATCCCGTGGCAGGCAATGGCCTTTCGCAGCGTCACCTTTTGTTTGCAGCGCTACTTTGCCGACCGCCAGGCCGGACACTTCGGCCTGCACGAAACCGTCATGGGGCCGCCCCCGGCTCGTCCTCAAGGCTGAACTGCATCGCCAGCGTTTCGTGAAAATTCCTGCCACGCAGGCTGTCCGGCAGGGCGACGGCCTGCACCGCTTGCTGCATCGTGGCCAGCGCCTGTTCGTCGAGCAGCTTGCGTCCGCTCGAACGCAGCAGCGTGACTTCCGGCACCGGCAGCGCCCCACGAAAACCGATGGCCAGCTCGACCCGCCCTTCCCAGCCGCGTTCGCGGGCCAGCGGTGGATAACGCTTGAAGCGCCGGGCCGCCGAAGCCAGCGAGATGCGGTATTGGCGCAGATCGTCGGCATTCGGGCCGTCGCGGGTTTCACGGCCGGACGCCAAGGGCGCCGGGGCCACTCCCTCGCCAGCGGCGGTGTTGGCGCTCCCGCTGATTGCTGGCAGAGGATGGTTTTCGCCGGATAGCGCCGAGGTGTTGGAACTGGCGATGCTGGCAGGTGAGGCCGCCTGTGGCGGCGCCTCTTGGCGTATTGCCTGGGGTGCAACGATGTTTTTGCGGGCGACCGGCTTCGCGGGTGGTGGTCGTGTCGGGGCAGGTCGGGTCACTGGGGGCGTTTTTTCGCCGAGCACGTTTTCACCGGGATCATCCGCAGGGGCATCAACGCGGTTGATGACTGCGCGGATCACCGTTCCCGGAGCCTCCAGGCGCAAGGGCCGCAGATGCGGTGCCCCAGCCAGAAGCAAGGCATGCAGTAGCAGGGAAAAGCCCAGAGCGAAAAACAGGGAGCGGGAGCGCGGTTCAGGATGCTTGGTCATTGTCGGAAAATTCCGGCGCATCCGTGCGCTTATCCCAGGTCGACACCATCCCGGATTTGCCGGAGTAGTCGCTGGAATTCCGCAGAGAACGCCGTCAGGTGGGGTTGAAGCTCAGCCAGGGCCGTTTTGCTTTTACAAAGCACTTCCAGTTCCCGGCTGATCTCGTACAGTGATTCCGCCCCCAGATTTCCGGACATCCCTTTCATGCTATGCACTTTGATGCTTGCTTCTTCATAATTGCCCGCCTCCAGAAGCTGGACAAGCTGAGTGTCGAATTGCGCATAGTCCTTCTGAAAGCAGTCAAGCAATTTCAGATAGAGGTTTTTGTTTCCCATCAGACGCGCCATGGCGTCCTTGATGTTCAGTCCGGAATGATTCATTTCATTCACCTGTGACGGTTGCGTGAGTTATGTGCGGTCGCTTAACGAGCTGGCTGCGAGTCGTTCGGTGTAAGCCTTGAAGATGTCGTCGAATTTTTGCTGGGCACTGATAAAGTCTCCTTTCTCAAGGTCGGCCTTGATGGCCTTCAGCGCCATGTCCAGCGTCATGTCCAGGGAGAGTGAAGCGGTATTGGCCAGTTGTACCATGGCCTCGACCGCATTGATTGCCCGGATCGCCCGCCCCAGTTTTTCCAGGCTGCCGTGCAAGGCTTGTGGCAAATTCAGCGGGGTCTTTTTCAGATCACCGGTGCGCGCCACCGGAATGATCATGACCAGCTTTTTATCCAGCATGTACATGTTGCCCATCAGGCTGAAAAAGTCATTGTGGATATAGTCGACATTGCGGTTGCGCGCAGCCTGCGAAAGTTTACGGGCGCGGCCGGCACAGTCACGGGCGCCGATACCATACAGGAGGGTGTTCAGCGAAAAAATATCGTCGGCGAAGGCGTCCCAGTTTTCTTCAGTCACTTCACGCTTCAGGGTATCCGTCAGATCACCCAGAACCTGCGCAGCATCCTCCATGCGTTTGACGTATTGCGTAAAGTCGCCGTGCAACTCCCGCATGACTTCGGAAGCGTACAGTCCGAAGCTGTCCAGGGCGGCAATCAGCTCTTGCGGCGTCATGGTCTGTTCCTTTCAGGATTCATGAGCTCATATCAAAAATGCGTTGCTTAAAAATCACGCATGACAAATTTTTCTGCCGGTATCCACTTGAGCAGTATTCGTCCCAGATCGATCATCGAGACCGGCTTGCTCAGGAAATCATTCATCCCGCATTGCAAATAGTATTCAGCCATGTCGTTAACCACATTGGCGGTCAGGGCGATGATGGGAGAGTGACAGTTCAGCCCTCGTTCATGGTCGGCACGAATCTCGCGGGTCGTTTCAATGCCATCCTTGCCGGGCATCATGTGGTCCATGAAAATCAGGTCAAAGACCTGCTCCCGACACAGGGCCACGGCCTTGTCACCACTGTCGGCGCTGTAAATTTCGGCCTGAAAGGATTTCAGCATTTCGGTGCTGACCAGCAAGTTCAGATCGTTGTCATCGACGACCAGAAATTTGGCATTTTTAACGATGATGTTTTCTGTCGCCCCGGAGGAAAGGTCCGTGGTTTCAGGATCGCGACCGCGCTTGTTCAGGAAATCAGCGAGATTCTTGATGAACAGGGGGAGGTACAGAACCGTGTCGTCGGCATCGGACAGGGCCATGGCGTGGCGGATGTTTTTCAAGGCACCGAAGCGACATTTCGGTATGGCGTTGTGCAGGATTTCAATGGCTTGTTCGGAGTTGCTTTCATCGTGGATGCAATGGGTGAAGGTCGCCAGCACCTCCCGGCCGGGCAGCATTTGGTCGGCAGTAACGGGCAGATAGTCGATCTGCAACGACTGCAACTGTTTTTCCACCAGCTCCATGTGGCAGCCCACATCCAGAAGCAAAACCCGCTTGTCGCTTTTGTTCATCACCTCGATCATGGGGGAGGCGTCCACGACTTTTTGCGGGATTCTGAAGGTGAAGGTGCTGCCTTTCCCGTATTCGCTTTCCACCCGGATATTACCGCCCATGGCCATGGCCAGGTGTCGTGAAATGGCCAGCCCCAGTCCGGTGCCCTTGATGCTGCGGTTGGTGATCAGGTCAACACGGGAGAAGGCGTCGAAGAGCTGGGGGATATCCTCCGCCCGGATACCAATCCCCGTGTCTTTGATGGCGCAGACCAGATAGGCGACATCGGCTTCATGCTCCATCCACAGACTCAGCCTGACAAAGCCTGCGTTGGTGTATTTGACCGCGTTGGAAAGTATGTTGATGAGCACCTGTTTGACGCGCACGTCGTCACCATTCAGGGTCTTTGGCAAATCCGGTGCGGCATCAACGACCATCAACAGCCGCTTGTCATCTGCTTTCAGGCTGACGACATTGCTGACGCTGGAAATCAGTTCTGCCAGGTCATACGGTCCTTCGATGAATTCCAGCTTGTTGGCATCAATCTTGGAAAAGTCCAGTACATCGTTGAGGATGCCCAGCAGTGAATTGGCCGAGCTGATGATGTTGGTCACATAGTTGCGTTGCAGGGCGTTAAGTTCGGTCAATACCAGAAGCTCGCTCAGGCCTTTGACGGCATTCATCGGCGTTCTGATCTCGTGGCTCATGTTGGCCAGGAAGCTGCTTTTGGAGAGGGATGCGTCTTCAGCCTTGCGTTTGGTCTCGATGAGTTCGGTGACATCATTCAGGGTCATGATCGTTCCATAGCGCTGACCGGTGTCATTGACAATGGCCGCAATCATCACCTGGACATTGACATAGGTTTCGTCACGCAGAACGATGGTGTCGTCGTATTTCAGACTGCTCCCGTTTTGTAGTGCTTCAACATGCTGTTGATGGATTTTTTCCACCCAGTCCGTCGCCACGGATGAGGAAAATATCTTGCACAAGGGCGTGTTGGTCAGATCCTGTCTTCTGGCCTGTGTCAGCAGGGGACGACAGGCTTCGCTGCAAATGACCAGACATAATTGTTCGTTAAACAGAAAAATCATGTTTGGACTATTGCTGAGCAGCAGGTCGTTATACAGATAGTGCAGTTTTTTTTCTGCCTCATGGTAAACGCGCATTTTTTCGGCGTTTTCATTCATGATGGCCAGCATCCTGTTGTCGCGCTCCAGGCGCTTGACCTTCAGGCGCAGGTCCTGCAATTCAGCAGAAACCTCATCCGCAGGCGGGTTTTCCGCTTCGGGTTCGGCGTTGCTTCTGTAATGTTCTTCCGTCATTTCATCAAAGGGCGCACATGACAATCGAGGCATTATGCGAACGGTTGTGGTACCCATTTTTGTTTTGTGTCGGGCCGATTTCGCAAAATCCGTAAAAGATGTTGACCACTAATTCCGGCGGTATTTTCTGCGCCAGGAGCGTGTTTTCCAGGTTCTCGCCGCCAAGCATGGCGAAATATCGGGCGATACAGGGAACGGCGAGTAGTACGCTGTATTGGTAATCCCTGTTTTCCCGCTGATTGATCTTCTCCAGGATTTCGTTGAGGCACCGTTCCGAGGATTCCACCACGTCATTTTTCTGAATGCTGCCCATATTGATCCGGGTGCCCACCGGCAGGCGACTGGAAAAGGCGGCGCTCCCATCGTTCAGGCGGGTGAAGCTGATGCAGCGCAATTCGGGGACGCCGTCGTCGTCCTCCAGCTTGTGATGCAGACGGCAGGGCAGGGGGCCGTATTGCACCAGCGCGTCCACCCCATTGACCCGGTCTTCGGGATTGATGCCCAGACGTTGCATGTACTCACAAAACGTCATGCCGTCCACCTTTTTTACGATGCGCCCGTCGGCTTCCGTGACGGTTGGCCCGTATTGGGTCAGTTCCGTGAGCTGGCTCCCCACGGCAAATACTGGCCGGATGTCGCCACCCAGCGCCAGAAGCACCATGCGATCCTTGTAGGCGGTATTTTCGGCAAAGACGTGGGCCTTCGTGGAGACCAGATCGCCGGTGGTCACACCGCCAAAAACCGGGACGTTTCCGGCCTCGTCGAACAGGGCGCTGAGGAAGCTGTCGGTGTCAAACCCCGGAATATGTGGCATGAGGACGATCAGCAGCCGGGGCTCGTCCGGCAGTTTGGCGCGGCAGTCAGCATAAGTGGCCTTGACCTGCTCCCGGCATTTTTTCTCGTCCAGCGGCTCGGAAACCGTTAGCGCAAACTCAAGCTTGTCCAGCGTCAAAATGGAGAGCACGGCGCTGATGTCGTTGGCGTGTTCGGTCAGCGGATAGGTAAAAGAGGTTCCGCCGGTGATCGGAAATGAAACCTGCTCGCCCAACAGGCGCAGTACTTCCGGTGCGTCAAGTTGTGAATCCAGGGAGAGCAAACCGATGCTGCCGGGCCGCTGCGCTTCCGCAGGCAAATCCTGCAACAGGTCTGCGACGACCTGTCGGGCGTCGTGAAAATTGTGTGATTTTCGCTCTATCGCCGCCATATCACCCCTCCAGACAATGGCCGTGCCGTGATTGCTTTACC
>CAYMYD010000164.1:0-5981 GCA_964394535.1 uncultured Propionivibrio sp.
CGTCGAACACCTGTTCAGCATCAACAAAGTCAAAGCCATGCTTTTTGAGATTGTCTTTCCTTTTGGACTCGTGCCAGGTGAAGTTCATCGGGGTTTGTTATGCATATAATAGTATATATTTTAACGCGTTCAAACTTCACCGCGACGCGACTACCCGCCAATATACGACATTTCGATTTTTTTCCTCGGCTTGACCGTGGCGTCGCAGCGAATCTGCGAATAACGGTCGCTGCGCTGCTGCCAGATTTCGCTGATCCGGGCTTTCAGCGCTTCGTCATCACCCCCCTGGCGTAACAGGGTACGCAGCTCATGACCCTGATCCGCAAACAGGCAGGTATAGAGCTTGCCATCGGTCGACAGGCGGATACGGCTGCAGGCATGGCAGAAGGCCTGCGTCACCGAGGCGATCACGCCGATTTCACCCGCACCATCGACAAACGTCCAGCGCTTGGCCACTTCGCCGCTGTAATTCGGGTTAACCGGCTGCAGCGGATAAATGCGGTCGATACGCTCAAGAATCTCCTGCGCGGTCATGACATCATCCAGACACCAGCCATTGGTCGTGCCAACGTCCATGAATTCGATGAAGCGCAGAATCACGCCCGACCCGCGGAAATGCTCGACCAGCGGGATGATCTCGTGCTCATTGACGCCGCGCTTGATCACCGTATTGACCTTGACCGGCGCAAGCCCCAGTGCCTGCGCCTTGGCAATGCCGTCCAGCACGGCGGCGACCGGCTCATGGCTGTCGCTCATGCGCTGGAAAGTCGCCTCAGAAAGGCCGTCGAGGCTGACCGTCAGGCGGGAGAGGCCCGCATCCTTCAGCGTCTGCGCCTTGCGTGCAAGCAGCAGGGCGTTGGTCGTCATGGCAATTTCAACCGGCCGACCATCCAGGCAGGTCAGCCGGGCCAGCTTCTCGATCAATTGTTCGACCCGGTGCCGCAACAGCGGCTCGCCGCCGCTCAGGCGGATTTTATAAACGCCGAATTGCAGGAACAGACGGGCAATGCGCTCGATTTCTTCAAAACTCAGCAGCTCATCACGCGGCAAAAAGGAAAACCCCTTGCCAAAAACCGAGCGTGGCATGCAGTAAATACAGCGCAGATTGCAACGATCCGTGACCGAGATGCGCAGGTCACGCACATTGCGATTCAAGGTATCGACAAGGGAAGCAGGCAAATCGGGCATGTTTTCGTGTAGGCAAAACCGGGTACGCGGCGACAAGTTGTGCATTCTACCTGCCGCATGATGATTTCAAAGCGGTTTGTCTTGTTCTTCTGCCCAGGCACGGGCAAGCGCTGCCCTTGCTTCCGGCAATGCCCGCTCGAATTCACCAAGCAGTGCTTCCAGGCGCTCGTCCAAGCCTTCACTCGCCTGGACTTCGACCCTTGCCGCGATTTCGGCCAGTTGCCGAAGCCCGAGTGTCAATGCCGAGCTTTTCATGCGGTGCATGGCCCGCACGAAACGTTCGGCAGAACCGGCACGAAAAGCCTGCTTCGCTTCTGCCAGCCCGGCCTCTACTGTATCGGCAAATAGCTCGACGATGCGGCGGGTCGTTTCGATCCCCAGTTCCTTGACATGGAGGGCCAGTATCTGTCTTTCAATTTCCTGTGCCGGAGTCGGCTCATCGCCCAGGCCAGGAGCGAGGCCTGCCTGGCGTAAAACACTGCGGATCGTCGCTTCCAGCCGTTCCGGTCGATAGGGTTTGCCCAGAAATGCATCAGCGCCAGCGTCAAAGCTGGCCTGAACATCGCTTTTTGTCACCTGCGCCGAGAGCACGATGATCGGCGTTGCCGCAAGCGCCGGATGGGCATGTCTCCGGATATGCCGAATGGTCTCCAGGCCACCCATGTCCGGCAGATTGAGGTCCATCAGGATCAGATCAAAGGCCTTGCCGTCAATCTGCGCCAGGGTTTCCCGGCCGGAAGCAACCGCCATGACGCGATGACCACGTCGCTCCAGCAAACCCGTCCCGACCAGGCGGTTGATTTCGTTATCTTCGACCAGCAGCACGTCTAGCGTCCTGATGATTTCCTTGGTCTGATCGACGGGTTTTGTGCAGTTCGTTTCTTGCCACACCAAGGGCACCTGGAACCAGAAGGTGCTGCCCTGATCCAGCCGACTTTCCAGCCCGATCTGACCGCGTAGCGCATCCACCAGTTTTCGGCAGATGGCAAGCCCCAGGCCGGTGCCGCCAAAACGGCGGGAAACCGAGTTGTCCGCCTGTACAAAGGCGTGGAAGAGATTGCTCTGGCCGCTTTCGGAGATGCCGATGCCACTGTCAATCACGGCAAAGCGCAGCCATTGTCCGCCTTCCTCCTGCGCGACGGACACCTTGATCTGCACGCCGCCATGTTCGGTAAACTTGATGGCATTGCACAGGAGATTGAGCAGTATCTGGCGCAGCTTGCCAAAATCGCCGCATAATTTTCTGTCAGCCTGTTTCAGTACCGAATCGATTTCGGTGCTGACCTTCAATCCTTTCGCCCTTGCCGACGGGGCTGTCAGGGCCATGACATCACGCAGCAGTGATTCAATCTCGAAGTCAATGGTTTCGACTTCCAGCACCCCGGCCTCGATCTTCGAGTAATCCAGAATGTCCGCGACCAGCGAGGAGAGAATTTCTCCTGAAGTCGCAATCAGATCGACATAGGCCGATTGCTGCTCATCCAGTGCCGTATCGCGCAGCAGTGCAGTAATGCCGATGATGCCGTTGATCGGTGTGCGAATCTCATGGCTCATTGCCGCGAGGAATGACGACTTGGTGCGGTTGGCCTGCTCGGCCTGTTCAAGCGCCAACTTGTAATCGCTAACGTCATTGAAGATCAGCACGGTGCCGGAAAATTTTTCACTGACATCGAGCATGGCCTGTGACTTGACTTCCAGGCAGCGTGGCCCGAGCGTGGTTTCAAGCAGATGTTCGCCATCCTTGCCGATCAGTGAATCAAGCACGCCATCAAGCAGACCGAGGTGATCGGCACCGTAGTAACTTGCACCGGGAACGATTGAGCCACCAAAGAGTTCGGCCGCGGCGTGGTTGGCGTTTTCGATACGCCCGTCCGTATCGAGCAATACGACCGGGTCCTTGAGGCTTTCGAAGATGGTCAGGTACTTGTTTTTCTCATTGGTCAGCCGACGATTCTGGGCAGCCACATCCAGTAACTGTGCGCTTTCATTCTGGCTGGCCCATTCGCTGCAAAAACCGATCTCGACGCGGTCAAAAAAGCGAATGATGAATTCGCGGTATCGCCAGAGGTTTTCTTCCGGCAATTCGCCGAAACGCAGCAGATCCAGATAGGCCTGCCGGTAATACTTCATCAGGCCGAGAAAAAGGCTGAGGGAAATGCCGCGCGAGCGATGGCGGCGCGCCACCTCGATGCCAAAGGAGGTGATGAGATCATCGCCGCAGTCCATGTTGGCGTCGAGTTGCGGTGGCTCGTCATACAGGGCCAGCGCCTTGATCAGTGGTTCCGACAGACCGCAGACCGCAACGCGCCAGGCCTCGCTCAAGGTCGAGGTGAAGGCGGTGTAACCGTGGCGCTTGGCGTAGTGGATCGTCCGATTCACCAGCCAGTCCTCATGCCGGGAAATCAACTCGCTGAGTTGTTTCATCCTGAAAACCTCTGTTATTCACCGCAAAGGCGCAGAGGTACAAAGGACGAGAAAAATCCAAGGCTTGCCGGAAGTGCTTGACGGTTTTGTCACTCACCCTTTGGTGAGTTGGCAAAACTCCATCCGCTTTTGTTCCCTCTGCGATCTTTGTCCCTTTGCACCTTTACGGTGAGGTTTTTTGTTGATCTGCTCTTGCTCACGACGGCGGTTTTACATTTCACCGCGCACAAGGTCAAGCGCCGAAATCGACGCTGCTGCTGTCAATTCCGGCGCAAGACCATTGTGAAGGCTCAACCGTTCTTCGGTGCGTTGAAGACCTGCGGTTTCGGTGCCTCGCCCTTGTATTTCTCGACATCACCAACGGCAGTATGACCGCAATTGCCCTGGGCAAGTTTCGAGGTGCCGATGTCGACGGTCAGCACATTAACGTCGCCGTAACGGCACAGTGCCCCCGGCTTGTTGTCGACCGGGTCGTACCAGCCGCCTTCATGGACGACAACCACGCCCGGACGGATAGTGTCAGTCACCTTGGCCCCGGCGAGAATCTGCCCTCGATCATTGAACACGCGCACGACATCCCCGTTTTTGATCCCGCGTGCCTTGGCATCAGCGGTATTGATCAGGCAGGGTTCACGCCCGGCCACCGCGTAGTCATTACGCAGCACGGTGCCGCACAATTGCGAGTGCAGACGGTGCTTCGAATGCTTGGTCGTGATGTGCAGGGGGAACTTGGTCTTCGGGCCACCAACACGTTCGACGGGCTCCATCCACATCGGATGTGGCGGGCAGTCGTCGTAATTCATCTTCTCGATGTTCCGTGAAAAAATTTCGATGCGCCCTGACGGGGTGCCCAGCGGGTTGAGCATCGGGTCTTCACGGAATTTGCCGTGACGGACAAACTTCTTCGCTTCGGCAGGAATCGGGAATTCGACCACGCCGGCACCGTTCCAGAACTTGTCGAAGTCCGGCATCTCGACTTTCTTGGTCTTGGCTTGGGAAAGCGCACCGTCGTAGAAGGACTTGATCCAGTCCATCTCGGATTTGCCCTCGGTGAATTCCTTTTCCTTGCCCAGACGTTTGGCCAGGGCGGCAAAGATGTCGTAGTCGTTGCGTGCCTCGAACATCGGCTCGATGACCTTCTTCATCCCCAGGATGGCGCGCGAGGAGTAATCACCAACGTGTTCGATGTCGTTGCGTTCCATGGTGGTCGTTGCCGGCAGCACGATGTCGGCATGGCGGGCCGTCGCCGTCCATTGGAAGTCGTGGACGATGAAGGTTTCAACCTTCTGGAAGGCCTTGACCATGCGGTTGCGATCCTGATGGTGGGCAAAGGGATTGCCCCCCACCCAATAGACCATCTTGACCTCGGGATACTTGCTCTTCTTGCCGTTGTGGTCGTATTCCTGACCTGGGTTCAGGAGCATGTCACTGATCCGCGCCAGCGGGATCGACGCACCGCCTCCTTCCGTCAGCCAGGCGGCTCCGGCAACGGCCTTGCCGCCGTCGGTGATGCCGGACAGCACCGGAGCGTTGGCGCTGGGTGCGCCACCACTCGAATAATGGTAGCTGAAGCCAAAGCCACCACCCGGCAGACCAATCTGACCGAGCATGGCGGCCAGCGTGACCATCATCCAATGCCGCTGCTCACCCAGGTGCTGACGCTGGATGGACCATCCGGCAGCCAGCATCGTGCGGTTCTTGGCGAAGCGCTGCGCCAGTTGCTTGATGACATTGGCCGGAACGCCGCAGATTTCTGCGGCCCATTCGGCGGTCTTCGGCGTCTTGTCGGTCTCACCCATGAGGTAGGCCTTGAATTTGTCAAAGCCTGTGGTGTAGTCCTTCAGGAATTTTTCGTCGTGCAGCTTTTCGGCGACCAGGGTATGCGCGATCCCGAGCATCATCGCCACGTCGGTCTGCGGTTTCGGCGCGATCCATTCGGCGTTGAAGTAGGTACAGGTTTCGGTCTTGAGCGGGTCGATGCAGATGACTTTCTTGCCCTTTTCCTTGTAGGCCTTCATGCCGACGTAGGCATCGTGATCGGCAACCATCCAGCTGATCTGGTTGGTCAGCATCGGGTCAGCGCCCCAGAACACCAGCAAATCCGTACTTTCGACAACCACCGGCCAGACGGTCTGCTGCTCATAAACTTCCAGCGTGCCGACAACGTGCGGCATGATGACCTGGGCGGCTCCGGTCGAGTAATCGCCCGAACTGGTGACAAAACCACCGCGCAGATTCATCAGGCGGCGCAGCACGTTCTGGCAGTTGTGCAGTTTGCCGGTGCTCTTCCAGCCATAGGAACCGGCGAACGTGGCTTGCGGGGCAACGCGCTGCAATTCCTTGGTCACCAGATCAAGCGCCTGATCCCA
>CAYMYD010000165.1:0-5955 GCA_964394535.1 uncultured Propionivibrio sp.
CCGTCCGAACCGGGCACGCAGGGCACCCCGGCGGCCTTCATCGCCGCCTTGGCCGAAACCTTGTCGCCCATCAGACGGATGGTTTCCGGGCGCGGCCCGATGAAAACGAAACCGGAGGATTCCACCCGCTCGGCAAAATCGGCATTTTCCGAGAGGAAGCCGTAGCCGGGGTGAATCGCCTCGGCATCGGTGACTTCCGCTGCCGAAATGATCGCCGGGATGTTGAGATAACTCAGCTTCGACGAGGCCGGGCCGATGCACACCGATTCGTCGGCCAGGCGAACGTACTTGGCCTCGCGGTCGGCGTCGGAATGCACCACCACGGTCTTGACACCCAGTTCGCGGCAGGCGCGCTGGATGCGCAGGGCAATTTCGCCACGATTGGCGATCAGAACCTTACCGAACATGCGGAACCCCCTTCTAGCCGATGACGAACAGCGGCTCACCAAACTCGACAGGCTGACCATTCTCGATCAGGATGGCCTTGACCGTGCCGGCACAATCCGACTCGATCTCGTTCAGAAGTTTCATGGCCTCGACGATGCACAGCGTATCGCCCGCCTTGACGGTGCTTCCGACTTCGACAAAAGGCTCGCTCTCCGGACTGGCAGCGCGGTAGAAAGTGCCGACCATCGGTGATTTGATGATCTGGCCTTCCGGCAGATCGTCGTCCAGATCGTCAAGATCACTACGTTCCCGTTTTTCACCGGCTGAAATCGCGGGGGCATAGGCGACGCCCCCCTGGGGCGGCACAAAATAGTTTTGCGGCGCGAGCATCGGTGCCTGCTTGGCGATACGAACCTTTTCCTCGCCCTCGGTCACTTCCAGTTCGGTGATGCCCGATCCTTCAACCAGGTCAATCAGTTTCTTCAGCTTACGCAGATCCATGGATGATCTCCATCAAGGTGGTGCCAGCGTTACTGGCATTGAATTTGCCGAAATTCGGCGAAGATAGCTGCTTTTTGTTGCTTTCAGGGCAGAATAACTCGTTTTTATCCTGAAATTGCTGCTATTTGACAAAGCCCGGAAGGCAAAGGTTCTTGTCTTGCAACAAAAAAGTTTTTGGCTTTTAGCGAGCCAATCGCCACGAAATGGCGGCAGTTTGCCGTAAATTGTACGGTTTTGTCCAGCAGAACGTGCTACCCGGTCGTGAGCAGGCTGTCCATCGCCTCAAGACGCAGGCGCTGGCGGATTCGCCCGTCACGGGTTTTGAAAACCACGCGCTCCTGATTGCGCGGGTACACGATCAGGTTGATGACCGAATCGTCGCCTTGGAGCGTCAGCACCGCCTCGGCGCGGTCGGTGCGTGGTGTGCTGTGTTCGTAGTCGATGCGCTGGTTGAGCAGGAAAATTTCGACATCCTTGGCGCTGTCGGTAAATAACTGGATGTCGATCTCCGAATGGCGTCCCGCCGTACCGTCGAGTACCGAACCGGTGAGGTAGGGGTTGAAGCGCTGGACAAGGCTCATGATTTTCCGTGCCACCTTGCGCAGATGATCGATCCGCTGGCGCTGCGCTTCGTCCTGAAACAGGCGCTGGTAGCTGCGCAATTCGGCTTCGACTTCGGCGTTGTCAGGCAAACGGGTGTTTTCCGGCAGGCCCAACCCCTGCGCCGCCTTGCGCTTGGCCTGTACGTAGTCGGTGATGCCGTCCTCGGCCATCAGCCGGGCGGCGGCACTGGCGATCAGGTGCTGTTGCCGTTCCACCTGCTGCCTGTTTTTCTGTTTGCTGTCTGGACGGGTCATGGCGGCGATTCTCTGAGAGGAGCGGGTTTTGGTCCCGCTGGCAGTACAATTCATGGGCGTTGTCATTCTATCCCGGATTTATTTCATGCATATTCACATCCTTGGTATCTGCGGTACCTTCATGGGCGGTGTCGCTCAGCTTGCCCGTGCTTGCGGCCATCGCGTCACCGGTTGCGACGCCAACGTCTATCCGCCGATGAGTACCCAACTGGAAGCGGCGGGTATCGAACTGATTGAAGGTTTCGACAGCGGGCAAACCTCGCTCAAGCCGGATCTTTACGTCGTCGGGAACGCCATTTCACGCGGCAACCCCCTGCTGGAAACCCTACTCGACCAGGGCTTGCCTTACCTTTCCGGGCCACAGTGGCTGGCCGAACATGTCCTGCAGGGACGCTGGGTGCTGGCGGTCGCCGGAACACACGGCAAGACCACCACCGCTTCGATGCTGGCGTGGATTCTGGAGGATGCCGGTCTGAGCCCCGGCTTTCTGATCGGCGGCGTGCCGATGAATTTTGGTGTTTCCGCCCGCCTTGCCGGAAAATTGGCCGATTCGCCGTTCTTCGTCATTGAAGCCGACGAATACGACACAGCCTTCTGCGACAAGCGCTCAAAATTCATCCACTATCGTCCACGGACGGCGGTGCTCAACAACCTGGAGTTCGATCATGCCGACATTTTCGCCGATCTTGCGGCGATCGAGACGCAATTCCATCATCTGGTGCGCACCTTGCCGAGTAACGGCCTGATCGTCGCCAATGCCGCCGAGGCCAGCCTCGAACGGGTACTGGCTCGCGGCTGCTGGACGCCCGTCGAGCAATTCAACGAGTCGGCAGGCTGGCAGATGCGCGGTGACGATGCCAGCGGAACACTGCAACTGATGCACGGCGAAGTGCTCATCGGCCATACGCACTGGTCTTTGAATGGCGAGCACAACCGCACCAACGCTCTCGCCGCGCTGCTCGCCGCGCGTCATGCCGGCGTACCGCTGGACAAGGGGCTGGACGCGTTGTCGCGTTTTGAAAACGTCAGGCGCCGCATGGAGTTGCGCGGTACGGTTGGCGGCATCAGCGTCTTTGACGACTTTGCTCACCATCCGACGGCGATTGCCACCACCGTTGCCGGCTTGCGGCGCAAGGTCGGTGCGGCTTCGCGCATTCTGGCCGTCCTCGAACCGCGTTCGAACACCATGAAACTCGGCGTGATGAAAGCGCAACTGCCGGACAGTCTGAGCGAAACCGACCGGGTCTATTGCTACGCCGCCCATCTCGGCTGGGATGCGCGCGAGGCTCTGGCCCCGATGGGTGAAAAAGCCGTGGTCAGTGACGATCTTGACTCACTGGTCAGCCAGATCTGCGCCGACGCTCGCCCTGGCGACCAGATTCTGGTGATGAGCAACGGCGGTTTCGGCGGGATTCACGGCAAACTGCTGGCAGCGCTGGCGCAGCGCCAGCGCTGAGGTTCAGGCGACCAGCGGCGCCAGACTACCGCGCATCTTCTGCATCGCCTTGCTTTCGATCTGACGGATGCGTTCGGCGGAAACGCCGAATTCGGCGGCCAGATCGTGCAGGGTGGCCGGTTCGTCGGCCAGCCAGCGGGCTTCGACAATGCGGCGGCTGCGCTCGTCAAGCGCGGAAAGCGCCATCTGCAGGCCGTCGCTTTGCAGATGATCGGCCGCCCGCCTTTCCAGCACCCGCAGCGGTTCGCTGCGCTTGTCCTGCAGATAGGCGATGGGTGCGAAGGCATCGTCATCGTCGTTACTGCCTTCGAGGGCGATGTCGTGGCCCGACATCCGGGTCTCCATCTCGGAGACCTCTTCCGGCTTGACATTGAGCTGTTCCGAGATGGCGGCGATGCCGGTCGGTGTCAGCGCCTCGCTGCCGGGTTTCATGCTGCGCAGGTTGAAGAACAGCTTGCGTTGTGCCTTGGTGGTCGCCACCTTGACCATGCGCCAGTTCTTCAGCACGTATTCGTGGATTTCCGCCTTGATCCAGTGGATAGCGAAGGATACGAGGCGCACCCCCTGCGTTGGATCAAAGCGCTTGACCGCCTTCATCAGGCCGATGTTGCCTTCCTGAATCAGGTCGGCATGCGGCAGCCCATAGCCAAGGTAGCCCCGGGCAACCGAAATGACCAGACGCAGGTGCGAGAGAACCAGTTGACGCGCCGCTTCCAGATCGTCCTCCTCACGGAAGCGCGTCGCCAGACGAAACTCCTCCTCCTGGGTCAGGATCGGGAACTGTTTCGCTGACTGAATGTAGGCGTCGATATTGCCTACCGCAGAGATCACAGGGAAAGTCAAAGCTTGCGTCATAAGGAATTACACCTCCTGTCAAGGAAACTTCAGAGCGAATTTTAGCACTCTCTGTCTGAGAGTGCTAATTCACTGGAAAAGTTCCATCGCGACAATCAGTCAAAGCGCCATTCGCCTGTCCAAGGCGGGGATTATTTTTCTGTCGCCAAGCCAAGTTTCTGCTCGATCATCGCAGCAGGGACAGCACCGGGAACGCGCTCTCCGTTGGCAAAGAAAATGGTTGGGGTGCCGGTAATGTTCAGACGGCGGCCAAGCTCCATCGTTTTCTGGATCGCGGTGGTATCACAACCGCTTTTGGCGGGCGCCGGTGCCTTGTTTTCACGCATATAGTCGTTCCAGGCCTTGGCCTTGTCGGCAGCGCACCAGATCTGATTGGATTTTTCCAGCGAATCCGGCGAGAGAATCGGCAGCAGGAAGGTGTAGATCGTCACGTTATTGAGCTTGGCGATATCCTTTGCCAGCTTCTTGCAATAGCCGCAGTTGGGATCCTCGAAACTGGCGAAAACCCGCTTCCCGTCACCCCGCACCTGTTTGATGGCGTATTCGAGCGGCAGATCGGAGAACTTGATCGCCATTAGTTTCTGCATGCGTTCGGCGGTGTGATCCTGCATCGTCTGCCCGTCAATCAGCGCACCGACGACGATGACCGAGAGCTTCTCGTCGGTATAGATGATCTGTCCGTTGGCAAAAACCTCATAAAGCCCGAGGTAAGGGCTCTTGGTCACACTGAGTACCTTTGTCCCGAGTTTGGCTTCGATCGCCTTGCGAACATCGGCCTCATCCGCTTGGACATGCGGGCAGAGCAGGGCGGTCATCAGGGCCAGGGGCAACAGTTTCTTCAGCATGGTTCTCTCCGGAGGTGGTTTTTGAGCGCCGTGTGCACGGCAATCGGTGTTTGGACAGGGCATTGGACGAGAAAGACTCGCGACGCGAGTTTCTCACGAAAAATACACACAAAGTGTATGAGTTTTGTAAATGCTGGCAGGGGCATTGAGGCATCGGCAGGGCTTTTACAAGTTCGAAGGCTATGCTACAAGACAAGCGATGAATCAGCGACAGGAACCCTGCTATTTTCCGGCCATCGTCTGCGCCGAGTTTGACTCGCCGATCGATGCGCTGGTCAGCCTGTGTGTTCCTGCCGATGAGGCGATGGATCTGGTGTCAGCCACCTGGACGACCGGAGAAGCGGATTGCGTCATGACGGTGATCGACGGTGGGCGCACTGTGGCCGCGCTACGCACTGCACAGGGGCGCTGGGCCGCCTGCAACGCCTTCCCGGAACGCGCCAGCCCGTCGCTGAGTGAAGCGACCCGGCAGCTTGGAAAACTGCTCCGCAGAGGAAGGCGCGGCATGCTCGGTTGCAGTGTTCGGCAGACAATCGCCTGTTCGGGCGCTGACCTCAAACACAGCGAAAACTGATAGCATTGGACACGGTTTCTTCGTACAAGAAAAAAAGCTTGAAGAAGCTGATTATTGACCAACATGAGAGGGAGCTATCATGGATCATTGTTTTCCGAAAAACATTCGGGAGGGCGTCGGCGTGGTCGATTCACCCGAGCGGCGTCTTGTTCTCAAATCGCTGGCAACAACCGGGCTGGCGGCCGCTTCGGGCAGCATCGCCCTGCCTGTCATAGCCGCACCGACCGGGCAGGCGCCGAAAAAAATGCCTGCCAAGGAAGAAAAAGAGGTCTGGAACGCCTGTCTCGTCAACTGCGGCAGCCGTTGTCCGATCAAATGTCACGTCGTCGATGGGGCCATCCGCTGGATGTCCCATGAGGACGACAATAACGACGAATTCGGGATGCACCAGGTACGCCCCTGTGGGCGTGGTCGCGTCGCCAAGAAGCGCGTCTATAACGCCGACCGCCTGAAATATCCGATGAAGCGCGTCGGCAAGCG
>CAYMYD010000166.1:0-1738 GCA_964394535.1 uncultured Propionivibrio sp.
GATTGCCCCGTCACCGTTCACCGGAATCGGGGAGGGAGAAAGCCGGTGAGGGCTGGTGAAGCAGATAACGATCAAACGACTCGTTACTCAAAACTGCGGGTTTTGTTGAAAGCTTGTTGCGCTGATGCTTCCTGCAAAACCGATATGCGAATGATAATTACTATCAACAAGAAAAGCAAGTGGTTTTGAAAATTTTTTCGAAAATATTTTCTGGCCCGGTTTTCACCGTCGCTGAACCGCATTTTTCCGCACCCGATGCAGCGCTTGAGGAATTGGCGTACAAGCAAAAGACCACCAGACCCAGGAGCAGCACCCGTCCGGCCATACGCAAACGTTGTCGCAGATTCATCGCACGCCTCCTTCGGCTCAAAAAAAACGGGACAAGCGTTCGCATGAACGACTGTCCCGTCACCGTTCACCGGAACCGGGGAGGGTGTATGCCGGTGAGGGCTGGTGAAAATGGCAACAAACCACGTTGCCTGTAACCCGTAAGTCCCACTGGAGATCGTTGATGCAAAGCTTCTTTGCAAAACCGATACGCGAATGATAATTACTATCATATAGAAAAGCAAGCGGTTTTTGCACTTTGTTTCACCGGCGAAACCGACGCACTGTAAACACGCCTTTCCCGCTTGCAGGAGAGGACGGCGGAGAGAGAAAGCTACGGCAGATTTTTGATTCACACGCGCCGCAAGCAAGCGCCCTTCCCAAGTCGGCACAAGTGCGCTAGCATCCGCTTTTGTTGCGAATGATTATTAATCACAAAGGAGTTGCCGATGAAAACCCCGATGAAACTCGCCGCACTTTCCCTGATGACCTTGAGCCTTGGCCTGAGCGCGTCGCTTCAGGCGGAAGAGCAGGTGCTCAACCTCTATTCCGCCCGCCACTACCAGACTGACAATGCGCTGTTTGACGGTTTCACCAAAAAAACCGGTATCAAGATCAAACGCATCGAAGGCAAGGATGAGGAACTGATCGAACGCATCAAAAACGAAGGTGCGAACAGTCCGGCGGACGTGCTGATCACCGTCGATGCCGCGCGCCTCTCCAACGCGCACGAACTGGGCCTCTTCCAGCCGATAGCATCGAAGGTGCTGGAATCGCGCATTCCGGCGCACCTGCGCACTGACGACTGGTTCGCCTTCTCGACCCGGGCGCGGGTCATCGTTTATGCCAAGGATCGCGTCAAGGCCGAAGACGTGCAGAACTACGCCGACCTCGCCAATCCCAAACTGAAGGGCCTGGTGTGTACGCGCTCCGGATCGCATCCCTACAACCTCTCGCTGATGGCCTCGATCATCGCGCATGAGGGCGATGCCAAGGCCGAAGCCTGGGCCAGGGGCGTCGTCGCCAACTTTGCCCGCGCACCCAAGGGCGGGGATACCGATCAGGTCAAGGCCGTTGCGGCCGGGGAATGCGGTGTGGCGGTGTCGAACAGCTACTACGTGGCGCGCCTGATGCGCTCCACCAAGCCGGAAGATCAGAAGGTCATGGAAAAAGTCGCCGTCGTCTGGCCGGACCAGAAGGGTAACGGCACACACATCAACATTTCCGGCGGTGGTGTACTGAAACATGCGCCACACAAGGCGGCAGCGGTGAAGTTCCTCGAATACCTCGCCAGCGACGAAGCGCAGCGTTACTTTGCCGACGGCAACAACGAGTGGCCCGCCGTCCCTTCGGTCAAGGTCAGCAACCCGGCCCTCGACAAGCTCGGCCCGTTCAAGGCTGACAAACTGCC
>CAYMYD010000166.1:1838-5952 GCA_964394535.1 uncultured Propionivibrio sp.
TCGTCAGACGCCAGCGTATGCACGCAGGTCGCCAGCGTGTCGAAGTCGAAGGGACGCATGACCAGCGTAGCGGGTAATTCCTTCATCACATCGACAAAGACCAGCAAGGCGGCAGAAAACAGGCTGCCGCGCAGGATCGGCAGATGCACGCGGCGCAAGCTCGCGCCCTGTCCTGCGCCCAGACTCTGCGCGGCTTCATCCATCCCCGGCGTCACGCGAGCGAGTCCGGAACCGACCGACTGCAAGGCAACGGCGAGAAAGCGCACCAGATAGGCATAGATCAGCGCGGCAATGCCGCCCGTGAGCACCAATCCCGGATTATGGCCTGTCAGCGCCTGCCACAGGGCCGCCAGCCGATGATCGAGTTGCGTCACCGGAATCAGGATGCCGACCGCCACCACCGAACCCGGCACGGCGTACCCCAGACTGACCAACCGGTTCAATGCCGCCATCAAACGCCCCCGGCGTTCCCGGCACGTCAGGCGTGCGCCATAGGCCAGTGCCAGGGCGAGCGCGACAGCGAGTAGCACCGTGCTCCCGGCCAGGATGAAGCTGTTACGCGCCAAGCGCAGAAAATTCCCGCCAAGCCAGGCATCGCCTTCGTCGAGCGTCAGACGCAGCAGCAGGCCAGCGGGCAGCACAAAGCCGGCAAGCAGCGGCAGGATGCAGGCCAGCGTTGCGCCGATTGCGCGCAAGCCCTGCAAGCGCCGCCCCAGCGCCGGGCGATTGCGTCCGGTGGTGTTGTGGAATCTTGCCCGGCGACGGGCAGCCTGTTCGGCGAGCAGAAAGAGCGTCACGCAGCCCAGCAAGGCAGCGGCGAGTTGTGCTGCCGCCACGCGGTCACCCAGCGAAAACCAGGCACGATAGATGCCGGTGGTGAAGGTCGACACGCCAAAGTAGGACACCGTGCCGTAATCAGCCAGGGTCTCCATCAACGCCAGCGTGACGCCGGCCACCACACCGGGCCGCGCCAGCGGCAGGGCGACGCGGAAAAAGCTGCGCCACGGCCCGCAGCCAAGGGTTCGCGCCGCTTCATGCATGCCGCTGGCCGCTTCAAGAAAGGCCGTGCGCGAGAGGAGATAGACGTAGGGGTAGAGCACAAAAACGAACATCGCCACCGCACCGCCCAGACTGCGCACGTCCGGAAACCAGTAATCGGCCCGGCTCCAGCCGAAGCTTTCGCGCAGGGCACTCTGCAAGGGCCCGGCAAATTGCAGGAAATCGGTATAAACATAGGCCAGCACATAGGCCGGTGCCGCCAGTGGCAGGAGCAGCGCCCACTCAAAAAAGCGTCGGCCGGGAAATTCGTGCATGACCACCAGCCAGGCCGTCGTCACGCCAATGGTGAGCGTACCGGCAGCAACGCCCAGACACAGCCAGAGCGTGCTGGCCAGATATTCCGGCAGCACCGTCGCCGCCAGATGCGCCCACACCGCTGAGGTGCCGCCATCAAACACATGGGCGATCACACTCGCCACCGGCATCCCGACCAGCAGGGCGACGCAGAGCGCAATCAGGACAAGCGGCGAGGCGGCGGAAGTTTTCATGAGCAGTAGATTATAATCGTTCTCAACTTCAAAGCCTGCAAAAGGGGAAGCGCCCGACATGCTCGAACTAAAAAACATCATCCAGCGTTACGGCACGCATACCGTGGTTGACGGCACCAGCTTCCGCGTTGAAGCAGGGCAGATTGCCTGTCTGCTGGGGCCATCGGGCTGTGGCAAGACCACCCTGCTCCGCTGCATTGCCGGTTTCGAGCCGCTGGTTGACGGGGTGATCCGCGTCGGCGGCGTCGTTTTTTCGCAGCCGGGGTATTACCTGCCGCCGGAGAAGCGACAGATCGGTATGGTCTTCCAGGATTACGCCCTGTTTCCCCATCTGGACATTGCCGCCAACATTGCCTTCGGCCTGAACGGAAAAACCCGTCAGGAACAGGCGGCGCGGGTCGAAGAACTCCTGACCACCATCGGACTCACCGGAGAAGGCCGAAAATATCCGCATGAACTTTCCGGTGGCCAGCAGCAGCGCGTCGCGCTGGCACGGGCGCTGGCACCGAGGCCACAGCTCATCCTGCTCGACGAACCGTTTTCCAATCTCGACGTGGAATTGCGCGAACGGCTTTCGCTGGAAGTTCGCCACATTCTCAAGCAGGAAGGTTGCACAGCCATTCTGGTCACGCACGATCAACAGGAAGCTTTCGCCATGGCCGACGAGATCGGCATCATGTGGCAGGGGAAAATCCGGCAATGGGCCAGCCCTTCACAGCTTTACCACCACCCGGCCAACCGCTTTGTCGCCGGATTCATCGGCCAGGGCGCTTTCCTGAGCGGCGAATCCATCGGCAAGCAGCAACTGCGCCTGGAAACCGGGGATCTACTCCATTGCCCCCGCTTTCCCGAGGCCGGGCAGCGTGTCGAGATACTGATCCGCCCGGATGAAATCGTCCCCGACGCACGGAGCGCCGTACAGGCCAAGGTGATCCATCGCGTCTTTCGCGGTGCACAGGCGCTGTATACCCTGCGGCTTGCCGGTGGCAGCGAACTCCTCTGGCTCGCCCCTTCGCACGAGGAATACCGCATCGGCGAAGCGCTGGGCATTCGCTTCAATATTCGCGAGCTCAATGCGTTCGAGGGGTAAGGGTGTAACGGAAAGCCCCTATCGATACTTCCACCCCAGCAGCCGGACGGAATTGAGCACGATCAACAAGGCACCGGCATTATGCGCCAAGGCTCCCACGACTGGCCCCATCAGGCCCATCGCCGCCAGAATCACCGTCAGGAGGTTTAGCCCCATCGACAGGGTGATGTTGATCCGGATCGTCTGCGCCGTTTTTCTGGCCAGCATGAGGAGCTGCGGCAGGCGGGCGATGTCGTCCTGCACCAGCACGGCGTCGGCGGCATCCACGGCGATGTCGCTGCCCACACCGCCCATGGCCAGGCCGACATAGGCTGCCTTCAGCGCCGGGGCGTCATTGATGCCATCGCCGACCATGCACACCTTGTCCGCGCCGGTCTGCTGCCGCTGGATGATGTCCACCTTGTCGGCGGGCAAGAGTTCGGCTTGGTACTGATCGACCCCGACGCTCTCGGCAATGTGTTTTGCTGCCTGGGCGTTGTCGCCGGTCAAGAGCAGCGTGCTCAAGCCTTCGGCATGGAGCCGCCGGACGGTTTCGCCAGCATCCGGGCGCAAGGTATCGGCGAGAACGATGATCCCGACCACGGCCTTGCCCCGCCCGATATGGATGACCGTGCTGCCGCTAGCCTTGTAGCCATCCGCCGCCTCGGTAACTTCCGCACCCGCCACCATGCCCTTCTCACGCAGGAGTTGCAGGGTGCCGCCGAGTATCGTTTCCCCGTTCATCTGCACCGCCACGCCGCCACCGGGAATGGCCGTGCATTGCTCGATCGGCTGTGGCTGGATGCCCTGCCGGGCGGCGTGACGCACGACGGCCCGCCCCAGCGGATGTTCGGAGCGCTGCTCAAGACTGGCCGCCAGCACGAGCAGTTCGCCCTCGCTCAGGCCGGGCTGAACGCTGTGCACGGCGATTACTTCCGGCTTGCCGTGGGTCAGCGTGCCGGTCTTGTCAAACGCCACATGGGTCACTCTGGCCAGACGTTCCAGCGCATCGCCGGAGGCAATCAGCACGCCAAAGCGGGTGGCGTTGCCAATCCCCGCCATGATCGCCGTAGGCGTCGAAAGCACCAGGGCGCACGGACAGAAAACCACCAGAATGGTTACCGCCCGGATGATCTCCCCGGTATGAAGCCAGGTCACAATGGCCGCCAGCAAGGCCGCGATCACGATCCCGGTCGCCCAGCGATCCATGATGCGCACCACCGGCGTTTTAGCAGCATCGGCCGATTCGACCAGCCGAATCATGCGTTGCAGCGAGCTGTCCTCACCGACGCGACTGGCTTGCATGTCGAACGCGCCCAACTGGTTCACGGTGCCGCTGAACACTTCGTCGCCGACGCCTTTATCCACGGGCAGGGATTCGCCAGTCATCAGGGACTGGTCGATGGCCGTCTGTCCGCAGATGATCACCCCGTCAACCGCAATGCTCTCGCCGGGAAGCACACGCAGCACGTCGCCAATATTCACCGCCTCGGCGGGA
>CAYMYD010000167.1:0-5884 GCA_964394535.1 uncultured Propionivibrio sp.
GAATAAAAGATCGGCATCCCCTTGAAATAGACCGTCCCGTCCGTGCCCTTGCCGACTTCGTGATCGTAGTCGAGTCGGAGTTTGTCCAGCTTGATGTACCAGTCGTCGTTGCCCGGGGCGCAGGTGGTATAGGTGGCCTGGGACAGTTGTACCTGGTTTTCGCCCTCGAAATCGATCCGCTCGGCCTGGCCACGCGCCTCGGTCGTCGTCGCGACTGTCTTCTCCTTGAGCTTGGTTTGACCCTGCTTGAGATCGTAAGTCCGGGGCGCGGCAAAGCCGGAATTCCAGAAGTCCTTGCTGTTTTGCTGTTCGAGGAAGTTCTGGGCGAAGGCCTTATCTGCCGCAGCCTGGCTGTCCGGGCGTGGCTGGCGACGGAGCGAGTAGACCGGCTGTTCGAAATAGCCGACCTGGTCCTCGAGTTTCATGCGCATTTTCGGTCCGGTGACGACGTCCTCGTCCAGATCCATGCGCACATTGCCTTCGGCCTGGACTTCATCCTCGATCGGCCAGTAGGTCAGGCGGTCGGCCTCGACGACGGTGCCGATCTTGCGCAACTCGGCATTTCCCTCGGCGATGAACTCGCTCTCGACGTTGCCCTTCATCAGATAAGCGCTGAGGAAGACCGGGCGCGGTACCGGGCTGTCCTTCGGTGGCTTGACCATCTTGCCGGAGGCGCGTAGCGCCAGTGCCGGTGAGGGATCGTCGGACTCTTCTTCGTCGGGGATGACCGGCAGTTTCCCGGTTTGCGGATCAGGCGTCATCGCGGCAATCAGCGGCGGTTGTCCGAGCAATGCCGGGTCGACACGTAGCGGTGGCAGTGAACCCGGTTTCGGCTCGGCAGAACGCCCCGGAATCGCGGCGGCGATGGGTGTCGGCGCGCTGGTCGGCTGGCTGGCTGCGACGGGTCTGGCCGCGGGCTCTGCCGGTGCGGCAGGAGCGCTGACGGTTTTTGTGCCGATGCGGCCTTCTTCCGGTGCGGCAAGCCGGGTTTCCGGAGTCGGCGCGACAGGTGGCAAACCAAGCAGGGCCGGATCGACACGCAGGGGCGCAACCCCTTTGCTTGCCTGTTGTGTTGCTGTTCCGCTGTTCGCGGGGGCGGGGGACTTTAGCGCCGCAGGAGCCGCCGGTACCGCTGTTTTCTCCGGTGGTTTTGTCAGTGGCTCAACGCGTTGCGAGGGGCTTGCTGCGGGTGTCGGCGGTGGTGGCGCGGATGGGCGGATTTCCTGCGTACGCTCGGGCGCGGCGGCCGGTGCCGGTGTTTCGCGGGGCGCTTCCCGTTTTGCTGTCGCGGGTTTTTCCGCCTCCTTGGGCTCGCTGTCCAGTGACCTGGCTTCGACCACTGGAGCCGCTTCCACCGGCTTGGCCTCGGCCGACGAGCGAGGTGCTGGCGTTGGCGGTTTTTCTACGGGCTTCTCCTCCGCTTTGGCCGGGGGCAGGCCAAGCAGCACCGGGTCGACGCGCAAGGGCGCGGGCGCTTGCGCCAGCGCGTCGATGGCATGAACGCTGCCGATGAAGGCGGCGACGCCGAAGCAGGTGATCCGCGCAAGTTGCATGCGTCGGGGGAGAAAATTCATCCGTTCGTTTCTGAGAAAGGCGACAATCCCGTCGCCGACGCAGGTGTCAGCGAAGCGAGTGGTAAAATCAGCGCATTTTAGCATCTTGGCCTTGGGAGAAGCGGCATGTCGCGCACCATCCTGCTGCAAAACTGGCTAGCCCGGCATTTTTCCTTGCTGCCGGAGCAGATCAGATTGACACCGGCGTCGGCAGACGCCAGTTTTCGCCGTTATTTCCGCCTCCACCTGGACGACGGATCGACCCGTATCGTCATGGACGCGCCGCCGGAACACGAGGATTGTCGCCCCTTCCTGCATGTTGCGGCGCTGTTTGGCAAGGCGGGCGTGCATGTGCCGACCGTTCATGCCGAAAACCTTGAACAGGGTTTCCTGCTGCTCTCCGATCTTGGCAATACCACCTACCTGCAGGCGCTGGATGCCCACAGCGCACCGTCGCTTTACCGCGACGCCAACAGCGCGCTCATCCAGATCCAGTTGGCCAGCCGTTCGGGTGTCCTGCCCGACTACGACCGTGCCCTGCTCGAACGCGAACTGAACCTGTTTCCCGACTGGTACCTTGCCCGACATCTCGGCGTGACGCCGAGTCCGGCGCAGGAAGCCGTGCTGCGCGGTGTCTTTGAACAGATTCTCGACAACAATCTGGCGCAACCGCCCGTGTTCGTGCACCGCGACTACCATTCACGCAATCTGATGCGGATTGAAAACGGGCAGAATCCCGGCATCATCGATTTTCAGGACGCGGTTTACGGCCCGCTGACCTATGACCTGGTATCGCTTTACCGTGACGCCTATATCTGCTGGGAAGAGGAGGTCGAGCTCGACTTCGTGATCCGTTACTGGGAAGCCGCCCGGGCCGCCGGGTTGCCGGTGCGGGCCGACTTCGATGATTTCTACCGCGATTACGAGTGGATGGGCGCCCAGCGCCAGATCAAGGTGCTCGGCATCTTCGCCCGCCTGTATCACCGTGACGGCAAGGACGGCTATCTCAAGGACATGCCCCGCGTCATGGCTTACCTGCGCCGCACCTGCGAACGTTATGGCGAATTGCGACCGCTGTTGCGGCTGCTCGATACCTTGAGTCCCGCATGAAAGCCATGCTCCTGGCTGCCGGGCGCGGCGAAAGAATGCGTCCGCTGACCGACCACACGCCCAAACCGCTGCTCATGGCCGGTGGCAAGCCGCTGATCGTCTGGCATCTCGAACGACTGGCGGTGGCCGGATTTCATGACATCATCGTCAATCATGCCCATCTGGGCGCACAGATCGAAGCCGCGCTTGGCGATGGCCGTCAGTGGGGGCTGCGTATCCGCTATTCACCCGAACCGCCCGGGGCCCTTGAAACCGCTGGCGGTATTGCCCACGCCCTGCCCCTGCTGGGCGACGCGCCTTTCCTCGTGGTCAACGGCGACATCTGGTGCGACTGGGATTTCTCCCGTGCCCTGACGCTGGCTGAAAAGGCGCCACTGGCACACCTGGTCATGGTCGACAACCCGCCGCAGCACGCCGGTGGTGATTTCTGTCTTGATGGCGAGCGGCTTTGCTACGCCAGCACCGGCATCGGCCCGGCGCTGACCTATGCCGGTATTGGCGTTTACTCCCCAAGCTTTTTTGCTGCCGTGCCGCCCGGCGCGGTGCTCAAACTGCGCCCGCTGCTTGATGCCGGGATCGGTCAGGGACTTGTCAGCGGCGAGCACCATCGCGGCTGCTGGCTCGACATTGGTACTCCGGAACGGCTGGCGGAACTCGACGCGCAGTTGCAGGCGGCTGCCAGGGAAAGAACCTGAAGCGATTGCGGGTTCGCCAAGGATGTTTTCTGGTATAAACTGCCTGCGAAACAAGGCTGGATCGGCAAATCTTTTATCACTCAAAGGGGAAAGAAATGACTGGCAAAATCGCACTGTTTGCCGTGACGGCAATCTTTTCGGCATTGACGCTGAATGCGGCGGAGCTCTATGTGTCGAAAGACACCGGCAAGAATTCCAACGCGGGTACCAAGGATGCGCCCTTCAAAAACCTGCAGAAGGCCCTGGATGTCGCGGCGGCTGGAGACAAGATCCACGTGGCGGCAGGCAATTATTTCGGCCTGATGGACAAGGGCTATCTGGAAATGAAAAAACCGGTGGAGATCTACGGCGGCTACACCGCTGATTTTTCCAGCAGAAGCCCGCTCAAGAACCGCACGCTGGTGATGCCCCCGTCTTCGAGCAATGGGACGGCCAATGCCAAGGGGCTGCTCAATATTGAGCTCTCCGGCGAAAAGAATGCGAATCTGGTCATCGACGGCATTATTTTCGACAAGGGCGATTCCAACGCTTACCACGCCACGGAGGGCAAGCCGAAAGGCGTTGACACCGGCATGCTGCAACACCCGCCGGCCGCCGGGGCCAATGGGGTCATTGGTTCCAAAAACCCGATCCTCAGAGGCTCGGTCGGCGGTGGAAAAATGCTGATCCAGAATTGCGTTTTCAACAACGGTGCTTTCTATGGCATCCAGATGGGCTTTGGCAAAGGTGATGTCAAGCTGCTGAATAATGTGTTTACTTCCAATGCCGTCGCTGCCGTCGAGATTTCCGGCCTGCACAATGCCCCGAACGGCATACAGCTTGAATTTGCCTACAACACGGTGCTCTACTCCTGGGCGCGGACCAAGGACAATACCGACATGGGCTATGGCTTCCGCAACATGACCATGGTCGATACCAACATCCACCACAACCTCATCGGCCTGTCGTCGTTCTCCGGCATCGACCGCACGCGGATCGATTCCAACAAGACCAACGAAGCCGCGCGCAAGATCAAGATCGACAACAACGTCTTCTTCCTGAACAAGCAGTCCGATCTGGTCCTGCCTTCCGGTGGTGGCATGCTGCTGCGCGTCTTTGTCGACAAGATGGAAGACGCCGAAGGGGTGACCAGCGTGACCGGCAACACGGAACTCAAGGATCACGCCGCGCTGAAAGCCGTGCTCAACGCGCCCTACCTCGAAGGTTTCCTCTCGGCGACCTACAAGGAAAAAACCGATTACGACCCGAATTCCCCGGCCAACAATTTCCGCCGTGCGCTGGGCATGAATCAGGTCGGCACGATTCAGACCTCGGTGTCGATGTACGGCAATCGTTACCCGCTTGAGGACGCGCTCAAACTGTTCGGTGCGCTCAAGTCCGTGGGCGCACAGGCCGTGAAGTAAAAGCCTGAAATCGCCCGAGTGCGGGTGATTCAGAGCGGAAAGGAGCGCAGTAAAACTGCGCTCCTTTCAATTTGCCCTGACGGTATTCATCTTTCGCGGTGCAAGGTCTTGTCGAGCCACGACAATAGAACTTGCGCCAGATTGTCCGAGTCAATCGGTTTGCCGATATGGTCGTTCATCCCGGCTTCAAGACAGGCGTTTCGGTCTTCGTCGAAGGCGTTGGCGGTCATGGCCAGGATAGGGGTTTGCCGGTTCTGGGAGTCGGCACGAATGGCGCGGGTTGCGTCGATGCCGCCCATCACGGGCATCTGCATGTCCATCAGAATCAGATCGTAGCGATGCGTGCGCGCCTGTTGTAACGCCTGTACGCCATTTTCGGCCAGGTCGATCATGAGACCAAAACTTTCCAGCATGTCACAGGAAACTTCCTGGGCGATGGGGTCGTCCTCCGCCAGCAGGACGCGACAAGCGGCGTACTGCTGGCGGAGACGTTCTTTTGCGGATGCCGCCGATGCCTCGGACGCCGCCGGACTTTCGGCGGCCTGGTTGTTCTGCCGCTTCAGCCAGACCGTGAACCAGAAAGTACTGCCTTTCCCCGGATCGCTGATGACACCAACCTCACCCCCCATGAGCTGCACAAGACGTTTGCTGATCGCCAGGCCCAGACCGGTGCCGCCGTACTTGCGAGTGGTGCTGTTATCCGCTTGTTCAAAGGCAGAAAAAAGCCGTTCCTGCGTTTCGGGAGGAATGCCGATGCCGGTATCGGTAACGGCGAAATGCACCTGTACCGCCTCATCGGTTTTTTCCCGCGCTTCAACGCGCAGGGTGATTGAGCCTGCTTCGGTAAATTTGACGGCGTTGCCGAGCAGATTGATCAGAACCTGACTCAGGCGCAAAGGATCGCCCTGCAAGGGCAGGGAGCGCAGATCGTCAGGAATGTCCGTTTGCAGCGTCAAGCCTTTTTCACTGACACTTTGTCCGAGCAGGCTGAGGATGTTCTCCTCAAGGTCGGCGATCCGCATGGGCTCGTCTTCGATCACGACCCTTTCCGCTTCAATTTTTGAGATATCAAGAATGTCGTTAAGAATATTGAGCAAACGTTTGGCGGACTCTTTGGCGCTGT
>CAYMYD010000168.1:0-5869 GCA_964394535.1 uncultured Propionivibrio sp.
TTTTCCGCGCTGGCCGACAATGCTTTGCTCATCATTGCCATCGCGGCGCTGCGCGAAATGCAGGCTCCTGCTGCCTACGAGCCGCTGCTGAAGACCTTTTTCACTGTCTCCTACGTCGTTCTCGCCAGCCTGGTCGGCGCTTTTGCCGATTCCATGCCCAAATGGCGGGTGATGTTCATCAGCAACGCGATCAAGATCGTCGGTTGCGCGATGATGTTCTGGAACGTGCATCCGCTCCTGGCCTACGCGGTCGTTGGTCTTGGTGCGGCGGCCTACTCGCCGGCCAAGTACGGCATCCTCACCGAATACCTGCCGCACCGCCTGCTGGTCGTCGCCAACGGCTGGATCGAGGGGCTGACGGTCGGAGCCATCATCCTTGGCGTGGTCATCGGCGGCACCCTGATCCAGCCGAATATCGCCCACAAATTGCTGGACTTTGATCTCCCGCTCTTCGAAACCGGAATCGATTGTGTCTGTGAAATGGCCCTGTTGTTCGTGGCTGCTTTCTACATCGTGGCCGCAATTTTCAACCTCTACATCCCGGAAACCGGGGTGCCGCACAAGGTGCTGCACAAAAACCCCTACTACCTCATCCGTGAATTCAATCACTGCCTGATGCTGCTCTGGCGTGACCGGCTGGGACAAATCTCGCTGGCCGTCACCACGCTGTTCTGGGGTGCCGGTGCCACCCTGCAGTTCATCGTCATCAAATGGGCGGAAACCGCGCTGCAGCTCGATCTTTCCAAATCGAGCATGCTGCAGGGGGTGGTCGCCATCGGTGTCGCTGCCGGGTCTGTCGCTGCCGCCCGGATGGTCACCATGCGCAAGTCGGTGCGCGTCATTCCGCTGGGCATCGCCATGGGGATCATCGTACTGGTCATGAACTTCGTGCACGGACTGTGGCTGGCTGTCCCGCTGCTGGTGCTCATCGGGGCACTCTCCGGCTTCTTTGTCGTACCGATGAACGCCCTGTTACAGCACCGCGGCCACATCCTGATGGGGGCCGGACACTCCATCGCCGTACAGAATTTCAACGAAAACCTGTCGATCCTGGTCATGACCGGAATGTATTACGCGATGATGATGATCGACATGTCGATCTACGTCGTCATCACCCTGTTCGGCCTGATGGTCAGCATCTGCATGTTCTTCATCAAGCGTCGGCACGAGGCCAATCAGCGCGACCGCGACGATGTGATTCACCTCGACGACGGCGCCCTGCACTGAGCGCAGAAGCTCAGACGACTGTCCGCAACTGGCGCATCAGTGACCGCGCACGGCACAGGTCTTCCCAGGCTCTGGCCTTGTCCGGCAGATTGCGTAACAGGTAGGCCGGATGGTAAGTCACCAGCAGGGGGATTTCCGTTGCGCCATCCCGATAACTCAGCGTCTTGCCGCGCATGCTCGACAAGGTCCCGTCCTCACCGAGCACCGCCTGCATCGCCGCCTTGCCGAGCAGGACAATCAGCTTAGGCTTGAGCAGCGCGATCTGCTTTTGCAGATAGGGTCGGCAGGCCGCCATTTCGGCCACCTCCGGCGTACGGTTGCCGGGCGGCCGACATTTCACGGCGTTGGCGATATAAACATCCTTGCCACGCTGCAGATCGATGGCCGCCAGCATTGCATCAAGCAACTTGCCCGCTTGACCGACAAAGGGTTCGCCGCGTGCATCCTCTTCCGCGCCCGGCCCCTCGCCGATGAACAGCCAGTCGGCATTTTCATCGCCAACACCCGGCACCGCCTGCTTGCGCCCGGCGCACAGGCCACAGATACGGCATTCCCGAATCGTCCGGTTCAGGCTGTCCCAATCCATGCCTGCCACCGCGTCGGATGGTGCTGCTGGCGGAATCGCCACCGGCGACGCAGGAGCCTGCACCACTGCTGCCGGCCCTGCAACCGCTTCCCGACGTGTCGTGCGAGGCGCTTCGCGAGCCACCGAAGGCTGTTCACGCAATACCCAGCAGGGAGAAATCCCCATTTCGTCGAACATTGCCTTGCGCGACAGGTTCATGCCTTGATCTCTCCCAGTTCATGTGTCATCACCAGCGCGTCCTCACGCCCGCCTTCCGCCGGATAATAGCCACGCCGGACACCGATCTGGCGGAACCCGTAATGACGATACAGCGCCAGCGCCTTTTCGTTTGAGGGACGCACCTCCAGCAGCAGCGTCCGCGCCCCGGCCTGTGCTGCGCCGAGCATCGCCTGGCGCAGCAGGCGCGCCCCGAACCCTTTGCCCTGATGCGCCGGTGCCACGCCGATGGTCAAAAGATGGGCTTCATCGACGATCATCATCAGCACAGAGTAGCCGATGAGTTCACCGGCAAGCCGACACACCTGGCAACTATAGCCGCTCGCCAGCGAATCGCTGAAATTGGCTCGGCTCCACGGCCAGGCATAGACCTGATATTCGATACGCAGGATTTCGTCGATGTCCTTCAAGGACATCGGCAGTATTTCGATGGACGGCGCATAAGGATGGCCGCCTTCGCAGCCCCCGACGCCCGCCTCCCTCATGCCCGCCCCCCCTCGGCCAGTCGCTCGGCGACGGTCTTGGCCACCTTGTCACGCACGTAAAACGGTACGGCATCGGCCGGATCGACCCGCTCACCGCTTTCCAGACGCGGTGCCGCCAGACGCAGCACGGCCTCGGCATGGGGCATCACCTCGGGTTTCCAGGTATCGACGCAAGCCGCCAGTCGTTCGCGCAGCGCCGGATAGGCGGCCAGCCCGTTTCCGCAGGCGAGCCAGCCCGACGATTCCGGCACGGGCACTGCCTCGGGCGCAAAGACACCGATTTCACCAATCTGCTGCCCATCGACAAATGCGCCGAAATAAACTTCGCCCATGCGTGCATCAAGCGCTACCAGCACCCGCGCACCACCACTCGCCGCCGCCATGGCTTCCAGACTGCCGATACCCAGCAGCGGCAGATCCCGCGCCACGGCCAGCCCCTGCGCCACACCGCAGGCCACGCGCAAACCGGTGAAAGACCCCGGCCCGGCCCCGAACGCCACGCCCTCCAGATCGGCAAAGCCCAGCCCCTGCGCACGCAGAAGTGCTTCCGCCACCGGCAACAGGGCAGCGGAATTCGACAAATCAGCCGGGCAAGTCCGCGCCAGCACGACGCCATCCAGCCAGAGCGCCACGGAACCGGGATCGACGGCTGTTTCAAGTGCAAGGATTTTCATCGCGCCCATTTTACCGGAACAAGAGAGGGGGGAAGGGACAGGGCAATCGCATGAAACTAAAATCCACCACAAAGACTCAAAAGTACCGAGTTTACGCAGATGGCCCCTGGTTTTTCATCCCCCTCTGCATCCCCTCAGTGCTGCCATGACGGGTATTGATCATGTTTTGTCGGCTTTCGCCAGGTAAAAATCACGCCTATTTCTGCAGAATCACCGCCGACAGACGGTTTTACCCTTCCTCTTCTCCCTTCTCCCTTCCCCCCTTGATAGAATGTGCGCCCCGATCCTGTAAGGTGATGACCATGAAAACCAGTTTTCTTGATTTTGAACACGCCATTGCCGAACTCGAAGGCAAGATCGAGGTCTTGCGTGCCGAAAAAAGTGAATCGTCCGTCGACGTGTCCGTCGAGATTGCCCTGCTGGAAAGCAAGTGCCAGACGCTGACCCAGGAAATCTACGCCGACCTGACGCCGTGGCAGACGGCCCAGGTGGCACGGCATCCGCAACGGCCTTATACGCTCGATTACCTGCGCCTGATCTTTACGGATTTCGAGGAGTTGCACGGTGATCGCAGCTTTGCCGATGACCGGGCCATCGTCGGCGGACTGGCGCGCTTCAACGGCCAGCCGGTGATGGTCATCGGCCATCAGAAGGGGCACGATACCAAGGAAAAACTCTCGCGCAACTTCGGCATGCCCTGCCCGGAAGGCTATCGCAAGGCCCTGCGCCTGATGCATCTGGCGGAAAAATTCGCCATTCCGGTCTTCACCTTCATCGACACGCCCGGTGCCTACCCTGGCATCGGAGCCGAAGAGCGTGGCCAGTCCGAGGCCATCGGCCGCAATCTCTATGAAATGGCGGCGCTGAAAACGCCGATTGTCGTTACGGTGATCGGCGAAGGCGGCTCCGGCGGAGCGCTGGCCATCGGTGTCGGTGACATCGTGCAGATGCTGCAGTATTCGACCTACTCGGTCATTTCTCCCGAAGGTTGCGCGTCGATTCTCTGGAAAAGCGCCGAAAAAGCAGGCGAAGCCGCCCGGATCATGGGCATTACCGCAACGCGGCTCAAGTCGCTCGGGCTGATCGACCGCATCGTGAAGGAACCCCTCGGTGGCGCCCACCGCGATCCGGAATTGATGGCCAAAAATCTGCGCAAGGCCTTGCAGGAATCGCTCAAACAGCTCAGTGCAGTCGCCATCGAGGAACTGCTCGAAACCCGCTTTGCCCGCCTGATGGCCTACGGACGTGTCAGGGAACAAACAGCCCGCTGATTCGCTGGCGGCGTCCCTCGAAGGCTTTTTTGCCGCACGGCTCAGGCCGGGAGATCGTTTTCCGCGCCTCTGCGTGGCTTTTTCCGGCGGCATGGATTCGGTCGTCCTGTTGCATGCCTTGCGCTATCTGCCCTGGCCAGCCGAACTCTCCGCGCTGCATGTGCATCATGGCCTGAGTACCCAAGCCGACCGTTGGGCCGATTTCTGTGCGGCTTGCTGCCGTGAATGGTCGACTCCTCTGGAAATTGTCCGCGTCCAGGTGCCGCGGGACAGCGGCGAAGGTATCGAAGCGGCGGCGCGCCGGCTGCGTTACCAGGTTTTTTCCACTTGCACGGCAGACTGGCTGGCGCTCGCCCAGCATCGTGACGATCAGGCAGAAACACTGCTGCTCAACCTGCTGCGCGGCGCGGGAGTCGCCGGTGCCGCCGGCATGCCGGTAGAACGGCGACTGGGGGCGCAGTGCCGTCTGATCCGTCCGCTGCTCGATGTGCCACGCCGGGAGATCGAAGCCTATGCGCAAGCGCACGGCCTGCGCTGGGTCGATGACGACAGCAATGAGGACCGGCATTTCCGGCGCAACTTCCTGCGCCACGACATCCTGCCGCCGCTGGAGCAACATTTCCCCGGTGCAAGCGCCGCCCTGGTGCGTGCCAGCGGACATTTTGCCGAAGCCGCCGGGCTGCTCGACGATCTGGCAAGCATCGACCATCAGGCGCTGGCAGTGCCGGGCGGACGAGTCACGCTCGACGGATTCCGGGCACTGCCGCGCGCGCGGGCGCGCAACCTGCTGCGTCATCTCTGGCGGGCAGCCGGTTTTCGTGCGCCTGACGCACGCTGGATCGACGAAGCCTTGCGGCAACTGGCCAGCGCGGGCGCTTCAGCAGAAACCTGTCTGGAAACGGTTGATGGGCAACTGCACGTTTATCGCGGCGAACTGTATTTCATCCGTCCCCCCGCGTCGCCGCCAGCGCAGGCGTTGCATTGGCAGGGGGAAGCCTGTCTGCCCTGGGCGGCCGGGCAGGTGCGCTTTGTGCCGGTGATCGGCCAGGGAATACCGCGCCGCCTGCTCGAAGGACGCCGCGTTGAACTGCGCACCCGGCAGGGCGGCGAGCGACTGCAGTTGCACCCGCTGCGCCCCCGTCGTCCCCTGCGCAAGCTGCTGCAGGAAGCCGCCATTCCCCCCTGGGAAAGACCCGCACTCCCCTTGCTGTGGTGCGACGGCAAACTCGCCTGGGTCGGGCGACTGGGCATCGACGCCGGATTTGCCTGCCCGCCGGAAGACGAGGGAATTTTGCCGGTGATTGAACCCAGAGAGTAGAGCGAACGCACCACCGGTTTTGCTCCTTACTCATCACCGCAGGGCAATCGCATGAAGCGATTGCGGGAAGGGTGAAGGGAGAAGAGGGAAGG
>CAYMYD010000169.1:0-5833 GCA_964394535.1 uncultured Propionivibrio sp.
GCAAGCGCGAAGAAGATCACGACAACCACGAGCGCTGGATGGTCTCCTACGCCGACTTCATCACCCTGCTGTTCGCTTTTTTTGTGGTCATGTACGCGCTGTCCTCGGTTAACGAAGGCAAATACCGGGTGCTCAGCGACTCCATGGTGACCGCCTTCCGCAACGTGAATATCAACACCTCGTCGCAGATTCCGCTGATGACCATCCCGCCGATCCAGATCCAGAAATCGACGGCGGTACGCGCGCAGGAAGCCGCCAGACAGAAGCAGCGCGACAAGATGCGCAACGTCGCCAAGGACATCATGGAGGTCATGGCCCCGCTGATCGAACAAGGCAAGGTGCGGGTGATCGAAACCAGCCGTGGCGTCAGCATCGAGATCAACGACAGCATCCTTTTTTCGCCCGGACAGGCGCTGTTGCAGCCGCCGCTGGTCAAGGCCATGCAGGGGATTGCCGAAGTGCTGGCACCAACCGACTTTCCGGTGATCATTGAAGGTCACACCGACAACGTACCGATCAGGAACGCCCAGTTTCCTTCCAACTGGGAACTTTCGGCAGTGCGGGCAACGACCGTGCTGCGCCTGTTTGCCGATGCCGGCGTCGCTGCCGAGCGCCTGACCGCCATCGGCTACGCCGACACCCGCCCGGTCGAGCCGAACCTGCTCGCCGATGGCCGCGCTCGCAACCGGCGTGTGACCATCCTGATTGAATCGGCGATGAAGGAAAAGGGAACCGAGTTGGGGCTGGAGGCAGCGCCACCGTCACCTCCACCAGCGGCTCCGGCGGCGCCGGTATCAGGCGCTGGCGTTGATGCGCGTACTGCCGGAAGTCCGGGATTGCCCGTCCGGCCCGTAGAGGTCCAGTGAGTCCTCGCCACCGCGCAGGGCGTTCAGCGCCCGCGCATTGTGCTGCAAGTGCAGTTCGATCAGTTCGCCGTTGAGCCGGTTGAGTTCGCGCGCTTCCGCTGCCTGCGTCATGATCGCTGCCCAACTTGCGGCGACAGGGGTTTCCTGCGGGTTTTGCTGTAGCCAGGCTTCGATCCCCGCACGGTCAGCCGAGTAACCGAGCGAGGCCAGCCAATCGCTGCGCAATCCGGCCAGGTTTTGCAGACGGGCGGCCAGGGTGGATTTCTGTTCGGCCAGCGCGGATAACTCGTCGGTCTGCCCCTGGCTAAGTTGAGCCTGCTCGCGCTTGAGCAACTCAACAAAAAGGGCAATCGCCCCCGCTTCTTCCGCGAGCAATTGCCCCAGGGTTTCCGCGCTTTCCTGCGGGCTCAAGATCAGGCCTGTCGCTGGGCGTTGATCAGTTCGCGGGCGGAAACGATCAGCCGGTCGGCAATCGCCCCGGCGTTGATGGAGAAGCGCCCTTCGGCAATCGCCTGCTTGATTTCCGAAACCTTTCCGGCATCGAAGGCGTATTCCTCATCATGGCTGAGCAACTGGGCAGAAAGCGGACTCAACTCGACCTTGTCGGATCCTGAAGATGCCGCTTTTCTGACGGATGCCCCCGATGCTTCCTTGACGGGCAGGTGGCCTGCGGGTTTGGATGTGCCTTCAATTTTCATGGTCGTGCCTCGAATAGTCTTCTGCTTACGGGTGCTATCGGCAGGAATGGGCGAAACTTTAGCATCTTTTCACACAGAGTCGCCGCTTTGCTTGCAGGGTGGGCATCTGTGCCCACCTTTTCATGCTTCCTTACCCTTGCTGCCAATTCTGGCCGTAAAGCCGATGGGGTTCTTTTTGTCCTCAGGAACGCGCATCAAGGCCCGGATGGCGTCGAACACCGCCTTGAATTGCTGGTCATAACGGCTTTCGAGATCGTTCAGCCGCTGCGAAATTTCCTGATGTTCGCTCAGAATGCGCCGCAGCCGGACAAAGGCACGCATGATCTCGATATTGACCTGTACTGCCTGCGGGCTGCGCAAAACGCTGGAGAGCATGGCGATGCCTTGTTCGGTGAAGGCGTAGGGTGCGGTGCGTATACCGCCCCAACTTGAAATCACAAACTGTGACTTCAAGTTTTGCCATTCCTCAAACTCAAGCTGGAATATGAAGTCAGCAGGGAATCGCTCGCTATTGCGCTTTACTGCCTGCATCAGAGTGCGCGGCTCTACACCGTAAAGTCTTGCCAGATCGCTGGACAGCATCACCCGCTGTCCGCGCAGGGTCAGGATCGACAGTTCGATTTCCGGTAGAGAGAGTGATTCCATGTGGGTCTCAATGCCGGAAATGCCGCACCCCGGTAAAGACCATGGCGATGCCGTGTTCGTTGGCTGCGGCGATGACTTCCTCGTCGCGCATCGAGCCGCCGGGCTGGATGACCGCGCTGGCACCGGCTGCGGCCAGCACATCAAGGCCGTCGCGGAAGGGGAAGAAGGCGTCCGAGGCAACGACTGATCCCGTCAGCGAGAGGCCCGCTGCCTGCGCCTTGATGCTGGCGATCTTCGTCGAGTCGACGCGGCTCATCTGTCCTGCCCCGACGCCCAGCGTCATGCCGCCACCGCAAAAGACGATGGCGTTGGACTTGACGAACTTGGCGACGCGCCAGGCAAACAGCAGGTCATCGACCTGCGCGGCAGTCGGTGCCTTCTGCGTGACGAGTTTGAGGTCGCTGGGTTGTATGTTGAAGCTGTCCGGCGTCTGTACCAGCAGACCGCCGCCGACGCGTTTCATCTCGTAGCCGTGATCCTGGCTGGCAATCGGAACTTCCAGCACGCGCAGATTCTGCTTGCTGGCCAGCATTTCCTGCGCGGCGGTGGTGAAGGCCGGGGCGATCAGCACTTCGACGAAATGCTTGCGCGTGTTCATCGCCGCGACAACATCCGTATCGACGGTGCCGTTGAAGGCCAGAATGCCGCCGAAGGCCGAGGTGGAATCGGTCTGGAAAGCCTTTTCGTAAGCCGTGAGCAGGCCGTCAGCGATGGCCACGCCGCAGGGGTTGGCGTGCTTGATGATGACGCAGGCCGGTGCGCTGAAGGTTTTGACGCATTCCCAGGCGGCGTCGGCGTCGGCGATGTTGTTGTAGGAGAGCTCCTTGCCCTGCAATTGCCGATAGGCCGAAATGGCGCCCGGTGTCGGTGTCGTATCACGGTAGAAAGCCGCCTGCTGGTGGGGGTTTTCGCCGTAACGCAGGGTTTCGACGCGGTCGAAGGCCAACTGCAGGTAGCCGGGGAAACGTGAAGGGGGCGGTGCTGCCACGTCAACATCCGCTTCGACACCGGCTTCCAGCCCGGTCAGCCAGTTGGCGATCATGCTGTCGTAGCGTGCCGTATGCGTGAAGGCCTTCTTCGCCAGCGCAAAGCGTGTCGCCAGCGGCAGCGCGCCTGCGTTGGCCTGCATTTCAGCGAGCAGGGGGGCGTAATCGGCCGGGTCGGTGACAATCGCCACACCGGCGTAGTTCTTGGCTGAGGAACGCACCATGGCCGGGCCGCCGATGTCGATATTCTCGATGGCGTCTGCCAGCGTCACGTCCGCCTTGGCGATCGTCGCCGCAAAGGGATAGAGATTCACGCACACCAGATCGATGGTGGGAATGTCGTGTTTTGCCAGGGTGGACAAGTGCTCCGGCAGGTCGCGGCGGGCGAGGATGCCGCCATGGACCTTGGGATGCAGGGTCTTGACGCGTCCGTCGAGCATTTCCGGAAAGCCGGTGTAATCGCCGATTTCCGTCACGGTCAGACCCGCTTCCCGCAGCAACCGGGCCGTGCCGCCGGTGGACAGCAGTTTCACGCCCTGTGCTGCCAGCCCCTGGGCAAATTCGAGAACGCCCCGCTTGTCGGAGACGGAGATCAATGCTTGCTGAATTTTCATGGTCGTCGCTTTCTGGTCAAAAGACAGGGAAGGTGTTACGGGTTATCTCTCCTCGCCCGCTTGCGGGGCAAGGGAGAGCCAGCGCCTCCGGCTGCGCTCCACGTTTCTCGCTAACCGGAGGCGCTGTAGGGGCGGTTCGCGAACCGCCCCTACAGGGGTTGATGACGTGGGTGCGTAATTGGCAGCCTGCTCACCCTCTCCCCCAACCCCTCTCCCGCAGGCGGGCGAGGGGAGTCGTGGGTGAGGGCGGGCGAGGGAAATAGTCAGCGTTTGGCAAGGAAGGCTGTTACTCAGGATCGCTACGCAACCTGAACCCCGCAGCGCATCCACATCCGTCGGCGCATTTTTACCCCTCATTCCCCTCGCCCGCTGGCGGGAGAGGGGCAGGGGAGAGGGCCAGCGCTTGCCGCTATGCTCCACCTTTACCAATAACCGGATACGCTGCAGGGGCGGTTCGCGAACCGCCCCTACGAGGGTTGATGGGGCCAAAAATCGAGCCGTCGACAAACCGCACATCGCAAAACCCGCCTTTACAGCAAACCGTATTCGCACAGCTTCTTGCGCAACGTATTACGGTTGATGCCGAGCATTTCGGCGGCCAGCGTCTGCTTGCCTTCGGCCTGCCGCATGACCACTTCGAGCATCGGACGTTCGACGCTCTTGAGCACCATGTCATAAATGGAGGCCGGTTTCTCGCCGTCCAGATTCGTGAAATAGGTATTTAGCGCGCCTTCGATGCACGCTGAAATGTCATGCTGTTCTTTCATGATGCTGAACCTTCCCTGTCGTTATCGTTTTCCTGGAGTTCATCCAGGTGTTCATGCTTTTCGGCGAGGCCGAAGAAAAAATCATTGACTGCCTGGCGCTGTCCGGCAACATCCGGCAACTGGTTCATCGCGTGGCGGAAAGCGGCCGAACCGGCCAGCCCGCGGGTGTACCAGGAAATATGCTTGCGTGCGACGCGCACCCCGGTTTCGACCCCATAAAAATCGTAGAGATCGTCCAGGTGGGCGAGCAGGATGTCGTGAATTTCGCACACTTTCGGCGCGGGCAGCCGCTCGCCGGTCTTCAGAAAATGCTCGATTTCGCGGAACAGCCAGGGACGACCCTGCGCGGCGCGGCCGATCATCAGCGCATCGGCCCCTGTGGCGTCGAGCACCTGCCGCGCCTTCTCCGGCGTGGTGATGTCGCCGTTGGCAATGACCGGAATCCGGGCGGCGGCCCTGACGGCGGCAATCGTCTCGTATTCGGCCTGCCCACTGTAACCGCAGGCGCGGGTGCGACCATGCAGGGCCAGCGCGCGAATTCCGGCGTTTTCAGCGATTTTCAGGATGTTGAGCGCGTTGCGGCTACCCTGATCCCAGCCGGTACGGATTTTCAGCGTTACCGGTGTCTCCGGGATGGCCCGGACAACCGCGTCGAGAATGCGCCCGACCAGCGCTTCATCGCGCAGTAGAGCCGAACCGGCCATCACATTGCAGATTTTCTTGGCCGGGCAGCCCATGTTGATGTCGATGATCTGTGCGCCGCGTTCGACGTTGTGGCGTGCCGCATCGGCCATCATTTGCGGCTGCGAACCGGCGATCTGCACGGCAATCGGCGCCACTTCCCCCTGATGATTGGCCCGTCGCTGTGTCTTGGCGCTGCCGTAGAGCAGCGAATTCGACGTCACCATCTCCGAAACCGCCAGTCCGGCGCCCATCTTCTTGCACAACTGGCGAAACGGCCGATCCGTGACCCCGGCCATCGGCGCGACAAAAAGATTGTTTCGCAGGGAAAAACCTAGGAATTCCATCAGCGACAAGCGGTACGGAAAGGGGAACGGGCAACACGGCGGGGAAGGGCGACATTCTACCTGTTTTGCTGCTTAAAAAGTGGACAGGTGTCATAAAGAAGGGGGCGTCTGGTCGTTTCTGATCGTTCCCACGCTCCCGCTTGGGAACGATCGAATTCTGGCTGCAAAGAGTGAAAAAGTGTTGATTGCTACCGCAAGCGCCGTAGGGGCGGTTCGCGAACCGCCCCAA
>CAYMYD010000170.1:0-5791 GCA_964394535.1 uncultured Propionivibrio sp.
AGATGCCGGTACAGGCCAGCCACCACATGGCGAAGGTGCCGGGCTTGACCACTTCGCGTTCGATTTCTTCATTGAGCCAGGTGCCCCATTGCGGGAAAGTGCTCAAAACCCACGATTCTTTGGTGATTTCATCAACTTTTGCCATTTTTTTCTCCTGTCGGGATGTTCGGGTTAAATTCGGATGCTTCAACTGACAAAATAAAGTGCTGCTTCTGCTTTTTCACGGTTGGCGGCGACGATGATGTCGCGGCTTGCTTCATGCACAACATGCACATTGCTTGGGCCCACGCCTTCCTCGATCAGTTCCGCCTTGAGGGCGAGCGGGTTGTTGCGTTCGGCGTGGACGAAGAAAAGCTGCTGTTTGCCCCGGCGGCAGCCGCCGATGAACACCGGTTTGCCGGCCAGCCGGGTACCCACGACGACGTGGTAGAACTCCGTGACTTCCGGGTGTTCGAAAATCTGCACAAACTTGTCGCCGAATTTTTTGTACACGCGGAAATAGTGACCGTGGAAAGCTTCAATGGTGGCGTATTCGAGTTCACCATCGCCGTCGATGTCGATGGCGGAAATGTCGCTGATCGGCCAGTCCATGAATTGTCTGACCGTCCATTCGCCATCCGGGGTTTGCGGCGGCGTGACTTCAAAAGCCCCTTCCTCGCAGGTGACCAGTCCGCTCATCTTGCCGTTCTGTTCGAGGCGGCCGTAGCCGTGGTTCTTGGTGAGACCTTCCTTGAGGACGCGAACTTGCAAGGGGCCGGGCGCGGTATATTCGCCAACCCAGATTTTGCCGGGGTTTGACCAGTCTTCCTTGGATTCCTTGGTGGTGGCCAGGGTGCAGCCGATGAAATAGTGACGGCCATTGACGGTCAGGAGGTCAAATCGATGGATGTACGGCAGATGCAGAATGTCGGTCACTTCATAGCCGCCCGCCGCAAGCGGACGGACATGCACGACCTTGGCTTCTTCCCACTGGAACATCTTGAAAAACTTCTGTACGGCCAGGAACTCACCGTTGGTGCCGGGGATCGGGACGATCGACATGGTGCCGCCGGGGCCATCCCAGACATTGTGCGTCTCACGATAGTCCGGGCCGAGCCAGGCCTTGCACGGGCCTTCGCCTTCGGTGGCCAGCAGGATGCGCGTCTGCCCGTCGACGACCAGATGGTTGGCTGAATAGCAGCGGTTCATCTCGGTCAGAAAAAGTTTTTCAATTTTCATGCTTCTCTCCGTGGGGTGAGTGAAGGGGAAAGGGAAAAGAGGAAAAGGGGGCGTTTGCGTCTGTTTTTCAGACCGGGCACGGGTTTTGTGCAGAACCGTGCGACAATCTTCCGGGATTTTTGCCCTTCACCCTTTCCTCTTCTCCCTTACTTCCTATAGTATATCAATTTGTATGGATTTCAAAGGCGGAACGATCAAAATGATCGAAAAAAAGGGCGTTATTACCGTCGATATCGGCACCACCAGCATGCGTGCCATGCTGTTCGACGCGGATGGGCACATTCTGCACGTTCATCAATGCGAGACCGTGCCGCAATCCTTCAACGACGGGCGGGTTGAGCAGGATCCGGCTATCTGGCCGACCACCCTCTGCACCGTGCTGAAAAGCTGCCATGACGCTGCCGCCCCGAAAGCGGTGTTGCCGCAGTGTATTTCGGTGACTGCGCAGCGCTCGTCGGTGATTGCACTGGATGCTGACGCACAACCGCTGTTTCCGGCGATCATGTGGCAGGATCGCCGCACCGCCGATCTGGCCCGGGAAATGGAAGACTGCAACCGCCTGGTGTTTGGCCGTACCGGGCTCAAGATTTCGCCGATTTTCTCTGCCATCAAGATGCGCTGGCTGCGCCGGGAGCGCCCTGATATCTGGCAGAAAACGCACAAAATGATCGGCATCCAGGACTGGGTGATCTATCACCTGTGCGGACGTTTTGTCACCGATCACACCTTTGGCAGCCGTACCAACCTCTTCGATCTGGAAAAGCGCGAATGGGATGACGAGTTGTTGAAGCTGTTCGGCGTCGAACGACGCATGCTGTGCGATCTCGTCGCGCCGGGCAGTATTGTCGGTGGCCTGACGGCAGAAATGGCTGCGCTGACGGGCCTTCCGGGTGGGCTGCCGATCGTCTCGGCGGGCGGCGACCAACAGTGCGCCGCACTCGGGCTGGGGCTTTTTTCCGCTGAACGCGCCGTCGCCAACACCGGCACCGGCACCTTCCTGATCGGTCATGCCGAGCGCCCGATCATCGACGCGGCGATGCGTCTTGCCTGCAATGTTTCTGCGGTGCCGGGTGCTTACATCGTCGAAGCGGCGATTCTGACCTCGGGGGCTATTTATCGCTGGTTCGATGAGTTCCTCTCTACCGGCCAATCGACCCCCGGTGATTTCGAGGCGCTTAATCAGGCCGCCGCCGCCGCGCCGCCCGGTGCCAATGGCCTCATCCTGCTGCCGCATTTCAAGGGCTGCGGTGCGCCGCATTGGGATCCGCAGGCCTGCGGCACCCTGTTCAAGCTGACGCTGGAAACAACGCGGGGTGAAATGGCGCGCGCCATCCTCGAAGGCATTGCCGTCGAAATGAAGGACAGCCTTGATCTCGTCGAACAGTTCTGCGGCGAAGTCAGTGCGGTCAGCGTTTCCGGTGGCATGACGCGTTCCGACCTCTTCAACCAGATTCAGAGCGATGTGTTTGATCGGCCGGTGGTTCGTTTTGGCAGTAATGAAGCCACCTCGCTCGGTGCCTGGATCGCTGGCGTCGTGGCCGTCGGCATGGAAACGAGCTATCCGGCCGCCTTCACCCGTGCCGAAGATCCCGGTTCGGTACGGCGCTATCAGCCGGAAGCGGCCAACCGCGCCCGCTATGCTGCCCAGGTGAGACGTTCCCGCGCGCTTTATCAGGCACTGGCGGCACCGGAATTCAGAAAACTGATGGCAGAGGACTGATTGCCCATGCCGATTTGCGGATCAAGGATTTTCTTCTTCACGCTTCACCACACCACATGACGACGACACGCCAACAAAATATCGCTACGATCAGCAACTACCGGCACAAGAAAATTCTGGAGATGCTCTACCAGCGCAAATCGATTTCGGCCGATGAGCTGGCGACAGAATTTGGTGTTTCCAAAATCACCATCCGGCGCGACCTCGACACGCTGGCCAGCGAGAATTTTCTTGAACGTACCCGGGGAGGCGCAGTGTCGATTGCCGGGCTACGACTCGAAGAGGTTTTCGACACGAAGGATCACCTCGCCAAGCGCGAGAAGACCCTGATCGGGCGCTATGTCGCGACCTTGGTGGCTGATAACGAAACCGTGTTCGTCAACGCCGGATCGACGACGCTCGAAGTGGTTCGTCACCTGCGCGACAAGAAAGTCCGCATCGTCACCAACAACGCCGCCTGTCTGGGGCTGGATCTTGATGCGCAACAGGAGCTGATCCTCCTGGGTGGCGATTACCGTCCACAATCGCGCTCGCTGGTCGGTGACCTGACCACCTCCGGCTTGCGCAGTATTTTTTCCAGCTTCACCGTGCTTGGCATCAACGGGGTCAGTATCAAGAAGGGCTGTACCACCGCGGTGCATCAGGAAACCAGCGTCAATCAGGCAATGATCGAAAATTCCAGCGGCAAGGTCATTGTCGTCGCCGATCATAGCAAGATGAATTGTGTCTCCAGCTTCCTCACCTGTCCCTTGAGCCGCATCGACATGATCGTCACCGACTGGCAGGCCCCCGCGTCGTTCTGTCAGGAACTGGAGGAAGCTGGCGTGCGCGTCGTGCAGGTGGAAGAAGAGCCCGTTTGATCGGAAGAAATTAGCGGCTTCGAAGAAAAACCCGCCGGGTTTCTACAGCACCTCAAGCGGCACGGCACAGTCTGGCGGCGGGAAGAGGCGGTCGAGTTCGGCGAGGCTGGCGGCGTCGAGGCGAATTTCCAACGCTGCGTGGTTCTCTTCCAGATGCGGACGGTTCGAGGTTCTGGGGATGACGATCACGTCCTCGCGTTGCAGAAGCCAGGCAAGCGCCAGGGTTGCGGGCTGCATGCCAAGTCGGGTCGCCAGCTTGCACAAACCCGGGTGCGACAAAAGACGCGCCTGCTCGATCGGCGAGTAGGCCATGAGCGGAATCTTCCGTTGTTGGCACCAGGGCAGCAAATCCCATTCGATCCCGCGCCGTGTCAGGTTATAGAGGACCTGGTTGGTGGCGACGGCGTTTCCGCCGGGCTGGGCACAGAGTTCTTCCATGTCGTCAGGATCGAGGTTGCTGACACCCCAGTGACGAATCTTGCCTTGCGCCCGGAGTTTCTCGAAACCTTCAATGGTCTCGGACAGCGGGAACTGGCCACGCCAGTGCAGAAGATAAAGATCAAGGCAATCAACACCAAGGCGTTGCAGGCTGCGTTCGCAGGCGGTCATCAGGGCACGGCCGCCGGCATTGTGCGGATAGACCTTGCTGACCAGGAAAACCTCGGAGCGCCGTCCTTTGATGGCTTCGCCGACCAGCTTTTCCGAGGCGCCTTCGCCGTACATTTCGGCGGTATCAATCAAGGTCATGCCGAGATCAATGCCGCGTTGCAGGGTGGCAATTTCTTCGGCACGACGGGCGCGGTTGTCGCCAAGCATCCAGGTGCCCATGCCGAGGGCAGGGACTTTTTCGCCAGAAGGCAGGGGGACGGTTTGCATCAAAAGCTCCTTTATTCACTTGCAGGCATTTGACTGGTTGTGACAGGCAGGACGAAAGTTAGCGGGCCAGCGCACCGTTCAGGAAGGCGTTTTCGATCAGAGTGGCCAGTCCGGCACGGGCCACCCGGCCACGATACTCGGCGTCAATGATGCCGCTGATGAGGGTGACGCAAATCTCGGTCAAGGCCGGTGCGCTGATGTCGATGCGGAAAACCCCTTCACGCTGACCACGCAGGAAGAAGGCGTCCATGACGCTTTCCCAGCCAGCCGCGATACCGTGGTTGACGGCGACATCGTTCCAGTAATAGGTCACAAACGCATACAGGGCGCGGTGTTCAAGGCAGTGATCGATCAGCCGCCGCAAGGCCTCCAGTGGCGGACCGTTCTCCAGATCGGCCACCCGCACGCCTTCGCGCAAGGCATGGACACTGTGTTCCATCAGCCGCTGAATCAATTCTTCCCGGGTACGGCAATAGCGATAGAGCGTTGCCTTGCTGATGCCGATGGCCCGAGCGAGTTCCTGCAAGTTGGCGCGCGGCTGGGCAACCAGCGCCAGCGCCAGCGGAACCAGGAAACTCTCGTCATCTTGTTGCTGCGTTGGACGTGCCATTTTTGCTCCTGTCTTGAACCTAAAAACCTCAGTTGACCGCTCGTTTGTACTGGAAAAGCCTGATGAATGGTGGATTCTACCTGCCACAGGCGTTTTTCGGTACTTTTCAACAAAGCAAATGCTTTTGAATTTATTTTGATTCATTTTGACTTGTTGTATATCATGCAAGCTTTCTTGGTCTTAATTCTGCAGGATCGTGGTGATGAAAAAATCAATCGTGGGGCAAGGGCGCTTTTTTGTGTTCATCCTGTTCGCAGTCTTCTTGCAGGCGGGATGTGGTCGACAGGAGGTGTCGCGGGAGCCACCGCTGGCCGAGGTGGAAACGCTGACCGTCCAGCCGCGATTGTTTACCCTGACGAGTGAACTGCCGGGGCGAATCGAGCCGGTGCGTGTGGCCGAGGTGCGTGCCCGGGTGGCGGGAATCGTCCTCAGTCGCCATTTCCAGGAGGGGAGCGATGTCAAGGCGGGTCAGTTGTTGTTCCAGATTGATCCGGCACCGTTCAAGGC